>CAYPZF010000084.1:0-5187 GCA_964415275.1 uncultured Oscillospiraceae bacterium
GTTTTTGATCAGAATGGTCTTTACAATTTCCATGGTCTCCAGCTGTTTTGCCACCCTGTCCAGGGCCGTGGCGGCACCCACCACCGTCTCCTCGTCACTGTCCAGCGGCACCACCACGGTGCCCCGCAGCTTGCCGCCCACCTGGACGGCCACGGTGACCTCCGCCTCCACGGTCTTGCTCTCGTCATAGGCGGGCCAAGCCTGCCGGCAGGCCATGCCCGCGGTGTGGAAGCCCAGCACCTCCCACAGCTCCTCCACGATGTGGGGAGCAAAGGGAGAGAGCATCAGAAGCATGGCCTTCAGGTCGCCCTTGGAGCACCCGTTGGCATAGAAGTCGTTGGTCAGAGCCATGAGGGCGGCGATGGCGGTATTAAATTTCATCGCCTCAATGTCCTGAGAGACCTTCCGGATGGTCCTGTGGACCGCCCCCTCGTTGGCGGCGGTGTACTCCAGACTGCCGGTGCACTGTCCGGCCAGGTTCCACACCCGGTCCAAGAAGCGTTTGCAGCCCTTGACCGCCTGGGCCGACCATACGGCGGCCTTCTCAAAGTCGCCGATAAACATGATATACAGGCGCATGGTATCCGCGCCGAACTCGTCGATGACGTCGTTGGGGTTCACCACGTTGCCCCGGGACTTGGACATCTTCTCGCCGCCCTCGCCCAAGATCATGCCGTGGCTGGTGCGCTTCCGGTAGGGCTCCTTGGTAGGCACCACGCCGATGTCGTAGAGGAACTTATGCCAGAAGCGGGAGTAGAGCAGATGGAGGGTGGTGTGCTCCATCCCGCCGTTGTACCAGTCCACCGGAGACCAGTACGCCAGGGCCTCCCGAGACGCCAGGGCCTCCCTATTGCGGGGGTCCATATAGCGCAGGAAATACCAGGAGGAGCCCGCCCACTGGGGCATGGTATCGGTCTCCCGCCGGGCGCTGCCGCCGCAGCTGGGGCAGGAGGTCGCCACCCAATCGGTCACGTGGGCCAGCGGGGACTCGCCGCTGTCGGTGGGCTCATAGCTCTCCACCTCGGGCAGCAGCAGCGGAAGCTGCTCCTCGGGCAGAGGCACCCAGCCGCACGTCTCACACCATACCATGGGGATGGGTTCCCCCCAATACCGCTGGCGGGAGAACACCCAGTCCCGGAGCTTGTAGTTGACCCTCTTCTCCCCGATGCCCTTTTCCTCCAGCCACCTGGTGATGGCGGGGATGGCCTCTTTGACGGTCATGCCGTCCAAAAAGGCGGAGTTCACCATGGTGCCGGTGTCGTCCTTCAGTGTAAAGGCCTCCTGCTCCACATTGCCGCCCTTTACCACCTCAATGATGGGCAGGCCGAAGTGCTTGGCAAAGGCCCAGTCACGGGCGTCGTGGGCGGGTACGGCCATGATGGCCCCGGTGCCGTAGGAGGCTAGGACGTAGTCCGAGATAAAGATGGGGACCTGGCTGCCGTTCACCGGGTTGATGGCCCACACGCCCTGGAGCATGACGCCGGTCTTTTCTTTTTCGGCGGCCAGCTCGGTGCGCTCAAAGTCGGACTTTTGGGCGGCGGCGGCGATATAAGCCTGTACCTCGTCTAAATTGGAGAGCTTGTCCGCCCACTTTTTTACAAACGCGTGTTCGGGGGCCATCACCATATAGGTGGCGCCAAAGAGGGTGTCGGGGCGGGTGGTGAAGACACGCATCTTCTCCCCCTCGCTGGTGTCAAAATCCACCTCGACACCGGTGGAGCGTCCAATCCAGTTGCGCTGCTGGATCTTCACCCGCTCGATAAAGTCCAGATCGTCCAAATCGTCGATGAGCCTCTGGGCGTACTGTGTGATTTTCAGCATCCACTGGCTCTTTTCCTTGCGCGTCACAGGGGCCCCGCAGCGCTCGCAGACCCCTTCCACCACCTCTTCGTTGGCCAGCACGCACTTGCAGGAGGTGCACCAGTTCACCGGCATGGTGGCCTTATAGGCCAGCCCGTGCTTGTAGAGCTGGAGAAAAATCCACTGGGTCCACTTGTAATACGCCGGATCGGTGGTGTTCACCACCCTGTCCCAGTCAAAGGAGTAGCCCAGCATCTGGAGCTGCTTGGTGAAGTTCTCAATGTTGTCGCGGGTCACCTTGGCGGGGTGGATATGGTTTTGGATGGCGTAGTTCTCGGTGGGCAGACCAAAGGCGTCGTACCCCATGGGGAACAGAACGTTATAGCCGTCCATCCGCTTTTTCCGGGCCACCACGTCCATGGCGGTGTAGGGCCGGGCGTGCCCCACATGGAGGCCCTGGCCCGAGGGATAGGGAAACTCCACCAGCCCGTAGAACTTCGGCTTGTCTCCTCCGGTTTCACAGTGGTAGGTCTTCTCCTCCAGCCACTTTTTTTGCCACTTCCGCTCAATGCCCGCAAAATCATACTTCAAATCAATCACACTCTCCTGGTTGTCTCTCGCCCGCAAAGGCCGATGGGAATTCAATCCATGGTATTATACCCGAAAGCAGCCTGCTTTGCAATAGCCTAGGCCCCGCCCTCGGCTTTTGGAGCAGGGGCCTAGGCCGGGAGCGCCGGGTGTCCGCGCCCGGACCCGCGCTTCGCCCCGGCCCGCAGGAAAAAGCAGCTTACCGCTTTGGCGGTAAGCTGCTCTCTTATGCGTGCTCAGGCGCGGCTGTCTTCTGAAGCGCGGTGAGGTCCATCTCGATGGCGTCCCTCCACAGGCGCTCCAAATCGTAAAAGCCCCGGGCCTCCTCCATAAACAGGTGGACCACCACAGAGGAGTAGTCCATCAGAACCCAGATGCCGCCCCGGTGCCCCTCAATGTGGTGGGGCTCCTCCCCCCGGTCCCTCATCTCCTTCTCGCAGGCGTCGGCCAGCGCCTTAATCTGGGTGGTGGAGGCGGCGGTGCAGATGACAAAATAGTCGGCCAGCGTCGTCAGGGCGGTTACCTCCAGCACACGGATGTCCCCCCCTTTTTTGTCGTCCAGCGTCTTTGCCAGAATAAGCGCCATGTCCCTTGGTGTCATATGATCCTTCCCTTCCTTTTAATGGACCGGAACCGGCATGGCCGGCAGATGGCCGGCCCCCGTTGTCGACTGCTCCGCCGGCGGTTCCGACCCGGCGGGCGGTGTGCTCTCCACAGGCTGGGGATCCTCAACGGGCGGCGGACCCTCCGTGGGAGAGGGGCTCTCCGCCGCGGGCGTCTCCGCCGGGGCCTCGGTCTCCTCCGGCTGGGCCGCCTCCTGCTGGGATGCCAGATAGGCCAGCCAGGCCGGATTGGCCCTGGTGTCCCTCAGGACGCCGGAACTGGCGGCGATGGTCCCGTCCCTGTTCACCCGCATGAGATCCAGCATACTGGAGGTGACAGGCTGGGTATAGGGGTTAAAGCTCTCATTGACCAGCTCAATCAGCGCGGCGGCGGAGGGCACCACAAACGAGTTGTACGCTCTGTTGTTGCGGCTCCACGCGGCGGAGGCATAATTGCCCGGCATAATGACAAAATTGACGTTTTCCATTTTGAGCCCGCCCTGCACCGCGGCTCTGGCCAGCCAGAACAGGTTGGGCACCGTCAGGTCGGTGCTTACATTGTCAAAGAAAAGCTGGGACAGCTCACCGATGCGGGCCAGATTCCTAATCTGCAGCAGCTCCCCAATGACCGCCTGAAGCAGGGCCTGCTGGGTCTTGATGCGCCCGATGTCGCCCTCCCGATAGCCGGAGCCGTCGTTGTTCTTACGGAAGCGGAGCACGCCCATGACGCCCTCGCCGTCGAGCCGCTGCAGGCCCTTGTTCACATGGATGTGCAGGTCCTGGACGGGGTCGTCGTAGTGCATGTCGAAGGGCACCTCAAACTCCACCCCGTCAACGGCCTCAGCCAGCTTCCCGACGGCCTCCCACTCCACACCCACGTAATAGTCCGGCTGAAAGCCCACCAAATCGGCAATCTTCTCCATCAGAGCGGCACGGCCGTCCGCGCCGCCGCCGTACCCGTTGTAGACCGAGTTGATTTTCTTGGTGTCCCACGCCACGTTTACCATGGTGTCCCGCGGGATGTTCATGACATTCAGGCTTTGGTTGGTCACATCGTAGGAGACCAGCATCAGAACGTCGGTGTTGCCGCCGTCGCCTGTCCCCAGGCCGGCCACCAGGAAGGTGTAAAAGTGGCTGGACTTCCGGTCCCCGCTCACCTTCGGGTCGGTGGCGGGCGGAATGTACCCCTCTATATCATCGCCGCTGGGCGCGGGCGCCGGTGTGTGGGCGGGCAGCTCCGGCTCCACAAAAAGGGCCTGGCAGGCGGCGAACAGGAGCAGCGGCACCGCAATCACCAGCGCCAGAATGAGAATCCGCCGGCGGAGGACCTGCTCCCTGGTGCGCACTGGTTTTTCCCGCTTTCCGGCGGCCTTGTCCTCTGTCTTTTTGTTCTCCTGCATTTACGTTCCTTTCAAATCCGCCAGCGCGGCCAGGGTGTTGGGATGAACCACCGTACCCCGCCGGGCCGTATCCGCAGCCGTCGCCTCCAGCCCCATCACCATGGCGCGGTCCAGGTCCTGCCAGACCAGTGCCCGCAGGCGCGCCACACCGTCAAAATCACGGTTGGGCTCCATGTAGTCGGCCAGGTAGACGACCTTTTCCAGCGTGGTCATACCCGCTCTGCCGGTGGTGTGCCAGAAGATGGCGCCGCACACCGGCTCTTTCTCCCCAAACACATGCCGGGCCAGCGCCGACGCGGTTTTGGCGTGGAGCAGCGGCAGGGAGACCCGCTCAATGTTGTCCAGCGGAATGTGATACCTTTCGCACAGGGTCAACTGCTCCTTCAGCGTGAGGTATTTGGTGCAGTCGTGGAGAATGGCGGCCCGGCGGGCCGCGTCCCGGTCGGCGCCCCAGTGCCGCGCCAGCGCCACGGCGGTCTCCTCCGTCCCCTGGATATGGGGGATGCGCCTGGCCCGCACCATGGACCAGGAGACCGCCCGAAGCTGGTCGTCTGATAGGTTGCGCAGGTCGGCGCGGGCGCCGTACAGCCCCTCCCGCAGGATGTACCCGTAGACCGTCGGCCAGAGAAACGACGCCCCGCCGCCCTCTGCCAGGGCGCCGCGCAGCGCGGTGGAGGAGATCTCCACCACCCGGGGCAGCGCCACGGTGGCGATCCGGGCCCCGTACTGTTTTCTCAGCCGGTCACTCTGGGCGGCAAACTGTGCCCCGCTGTCCAGGCCGGTCCTGGCAAAGGCGG
>CAYPZF010000085.1:0-5182 GCA_964415275.1 uncultured Oscillospiraceae bacterium
CCGCCGACCGGGCTGTGGTGGTCTCTACCACCGACGCCTCGGCATTGCGGGACGCCCAGCGCACGGTGGGGGAGCTCACCAAGGCGGTGCCCCGCATTCACCTGGTGATGAACCGGGTGCAGCCGAAGATGCTGCGCCGCCTGCGGACCACCATCGACGACGCCATGGACACCGCGGGCCTGCCCCTGCTGGGCGTGGTGCCGGAGGACCCGCAGGTCCTGCTGGCCGCCAACCGCGGCAAGCCGCTGATTTTGACCAGTCAGAAGGGCGCGGCCATCGCGTACCTGAACATCGCAAGACGTCTGACGGGGCAAAGAGTCCCGATCATGAAGATCAGAGGGAGGATTCTATGAATATCGCGCTTATGAGTCACGACAGGAAAAAAGAGCTGATGGTGCAGTTTTGCATCGCCTATTGCGGTATTCTGTCCCAGCACACCGTCTGCGCCACAAACACCACCGGGCGGCTGGTGGCGGAGGCCACGGGGCTGCCGGTCAGACTCTTCCTTTCCCACGCCCACGGGGGCAGCCAGCAGATTGGCGCCCGGGTTGCCTACAATGAGATTGATATGGTCCTGTTTTTCTCCGACCCCCAGTCCAATGACTTAGACGCGGACCTCAGCTATATCACCCGCCTGTGCGACCAGTACTCCATCCCCTTCGCCACCAACGTGGCGACGGCGGAGATGCTGATTCACGGCCTGGGGCGGGGCGATCTGGACTGGCGGAACATTGTAAGCCCCAAAAACAAGCCCCTGACGGTCTGAGCCGGCAGGGCTTGTCCGGATGAAGCTGAAAAAATGCGCTTTCTTCCCACGCACTGGGATGGAAAGCGCATTTCTGTGAAAGGAGCGTGTTCCTATGGAACGCATAAAACCGCGTACCCTGTCCGGATTTATGGAGCTGCTGCCCGCCCGGCAGGTCCAGTTCGACCGCATGGTGGACTGCCTGCGCCGGACCTATGAGCGCTATGGCTTTACCCCCCTGGACACCCCGGTCATCGAGGCCTCCGAGGTATTGCTGGCCAAGGCCGGGGGCGAGACTGAGCAGCAGATTTACCGCTTCACCAAGGGGGACAACGACCTGTCCCTGCGGTTTGACCTCACGGTGCCCCTGGCCAAATATGTGGCCCTCCACTACGGGGAGCTGGCCTTTCCCTTCCGCCGGTATCAGATTGGAAAGGTCTACCGGGGGGAGCGGGCCCAGCGGGGGCGTTTCCGGGAGTTTTACCAGGCCGACATCGATGTGATTGGGGACGGCGGGCTGGACATTGTGAACGAGGCCGAAATCCCCGCCATCATCTATGAGACCTTTATGTCTCTGGGGCTGAAGCGCTTTAAAATCCGGGTGAACAACCGCAAGGTGCTCAACGGCCTTTTCGCGGTGCTGGGGCTGGAGGAGCGGGCCGAGGACGTCATGCGCACGGTGGACAAGCTGGAGAAAATCGGAGCCGGGAAGACGCTGGCGCTGTTGACCGGAGAGCTGGGCGTGCCCGCGCCGGCGGCCGAGGCCCTCCTGACCGCCCTCCAAGCCGACGACCCCATGGGGACGCTGGCGGCGTACCGGGGGCAAAGCGCCCTTCTGGACCAGGGGCTGGAGGAGCTGACCGCGGTGGTGGGCCACCTCACCGCCTTCGGCGTGCCCGACGACCACTTTATGGTGGACCTGACCATCGCCCGGGGCTTGGACTACTACACCGGCACCGTGTATGAGACCGTCATGCTGGACCACCCGGAGGTGGGCTCCATCTGCTCAGGGGGCAGATATGATAACTTAGCGGAATATTACACGGAAAAACAACTCCCCGGAGTGGGGATTTCCATCGGATTGACCCGGCTGTTCTCCGTGCTGGAGGCCCAGGGCTATCTCAACGAGGCCATGGTGACCGCCCCCGCCGATGTGCTCATCCTGCCCATGACCGAGGCGCTGGCCCCCGCCATCGCGCTGGCCACCGCCGTGCGGAAGGCGGGCGTCCGGGCCCAGCTCTACACCGAGCGCAAGAAATTTAAAGCCAAAATGAACTACGCCGATAAGCTGGGCGTGCCCTTTGTGGCTTTCCTGGGAGAGGACGAGGCGCTTGCCGGCGCTGTCTCAATCAAGGACATGGCCTCCGGCGCGCAGGAGCGGGTGCCCCTGGACGCGGCGCCCGGCTGGCTCAGGGAGCGGGTGGCCGGGCTGGGCGGCGGGGCCCCCATCCGGGAGAAGGCGTAACCGGGCGAAGATTGTCCGGTAAAAGGCGAAAGACGAAAACAAAAGGTTATATTGTGATTTTATTATACAATTTGGAGTTGATTTTATGATGCAGTCCCGCACCCACACCTGCAATGAGCTCCGCAAGTCGCACATTGGACAGCAGGTCAAGCTGGTGGGCTGGATGGAAAATGTACGTGAGGTGAGCGGAAGCCTGGCCTTTGTGGTGCTCCGGGATTTTTACGGAACCAGCCAGATTGTGGTGGAGACCGAGGAGATGCTGCGGCTGGTCAAGTCCATCCATAAGGAGAGCACCCTCAGTGTGGAGGGTGTGGTGCGGGAGCGGGACAGCAAAAACCCCAAGCTGCCCACGGGGGACATCGAGGTGGCGCCCGCGAAGATCGAGGTACTGGGACACTGCCGGCACAATGAGCTGCCCTTCCCGGTGAACCGCAGCCGGGAGGCCGATGAGTCCACCCGGCTCAAGTACCGCTATCTGGATCTGCGCAATCCCGAGGTGAAAAAGAACATTGTCCTGCGGAGCAACGTGGTGGCCGCGCTGCGGGCGGCCATGACGGAGCACGGGTTCCTGGAGATTACCACCCCCATCCTCACCGCCTCCTCCCCCGAGGGGGCCCGGGACTACCTGGTGCCCTCCCGGAACCATCCGGGCAAGTTTTACGCGCTGCCGCAGGCCCCCCAGCAGTTCAAGCAGCTGCTGATGGCCTCCGGCTTTGACCGCTACTTCCAGATTGCCCCCTGCTTCCGGGATGAGGACGCCCGGGCCGACCGCTCCCCCGGCGAGTTCTACCAGCTGGACATGGAGATGGCTTTTGCCGACCAGGAGGACGTGTTTTCCGTGCTGGAGGATGTCCTGCCGCCGATCTTCGCCCGGTACGGCGTATTCCACACCGCCTCCTCCGCCCCCTTCCGGCGCATTCCCTATGAGGAGGCCATGGAGGTCTACGGCTCGGACAAGCCAGACCTGCGCATTGACCTGACCGCGGTGGACGCCACCGACCTGCTCGCGGACTGCGGCTTCGGGCCCTTTGAGGGCAACGTCGTCAAGGCGGTGCCGGTCACCGGCTTCTCCGCCACCCGGAAGCAGATTGACCGGCTGTGCGCCGATGTGGAGGTCCAGACCGGCAGCAAGGTCTACTGGTTCCGCCTGGATGAGGAGGGCGCGCTGGTGGGGGGCATCGCCAAGTTCCTCCAGGCGCGCGGCCAGGCCGTGATTGAGGGCCTGGGCCTGGAGCCCAACACCTTTGTAGGGCTTGCCGCCGGGAAAAAGAGGGCGGCGCAAAAGACCGCCGGCGTGCTCATTAAAATGCTGCCCGCCCTGGCCCCCGCCCACATGGACAGGGAGCGCTATACGTTCTGCTGGATCACCGACTTCCCCATGTATGAGATTGGCGAGGAGTCCGGCGCGCTGGAGTTCTGCCACAACCCCTTCTCCATGCCCGTGGGGGAGCTGGAGGTCCTGGAAAAGGCCCACAGGGGCGAGGTGGACCCGCTGACCATCAATGCCTATCAGTATGACCTGGTGTGCAACGGCGTGGAGCTCTCCTCCGGCGCGGTGCGGAACCACGACCCGGAGATCATGATCCGGGCCTTTGAGCTGGTGCGCCTGGGCGAGGCGGATGTGAAGGCCCGGTTCCCCGCCATGTACAACGCCTTTACCTACGGCGCGCCCCCCCACGCGGGCATTGCCCCCGGTGTGGACCGGATGGTGATGCTGCTGGCCGGGGAGGAGTCCAGCCGGGAGATTATCCCCTTCCCAATGAACAAGAACGCCCAGGATTTGATGATGGACGCCCCCTCCCGGGTGAGCCCAAGGCAGCTGGAGGAGCTGCACATTGCGCTGACGACAGTGGAGGAGCCGGAAGACGAATAATGATGAAAGAAGCCCCTGTGACGCCATTGGCGTCACAGGGGCTTTTGCCGCGCGGCGGCTATGCCTCGTCGGGGTAGCGGGCGTCCAGCAGGCCGATGAGCTGGGCGACACAGCTCTCGTCGCAGGAGCCCAGCAGGGCGGCGCCCCAGTCCTTAACCTCGTCCGCGCAGGAGGAGGGGGCAAAGGGGACGGCGGAGACCGCCAGCATGGGGAGGTCGTTTACGTTGTCACCCACGCAGTAGAGGTGGTCGCGGGAGATGCCCAGGCGGTCGGCCACCCAGAGGGCCATCTGGCCCTTGTCGCTCCCCTTGGCGGTGACCTCCAGCAGATAACGGTTGGAGAAGATGGCCTCGTACACATCGCCAAAGTGGGAGAAGAGCCACTGCTGGGCCTCCAGCAGCACCGCATGGTCCTGCTGGAGAATGAGCTTGGTCCAGGGCAGGGGCATCTCCTGAATGGGGCAGAGGGTGTAGTGCCCGCCCACACGCTCCATGTGGCTCTGGGTGATGATGTTGGGGTTATGCACGTAGATATCCTCCCCGTGGTAGGCCTCGAACCCGAGGGAGGGCAGGCGGGCGGTGAGGGCGGAAACGTGGTCGGGCGCCGCCGCGGGCAGAAAGCTCTGCCAGAGCAGCTTGTCCGCCGCGAAGTCGTAGACAGCGGAGCCGTTGGAGAGGATAGCGGGGGCGTTCAGAGTGAGCCGTTCCCGGGAAATCTGCGGCGCGAAGGTGGTGTGGGCCCGGCCGGTGGCCACGGTGAAGTGCCCGCCCTGGTCGATGAAGCGGGCAATGGCGGCGCGGTTCTCCTCCGACACCGACAGGTCGGTGCCGTACAGCGTGTCGTCATAATCGGAGATGAGGAGCACCCGGTCGAATTTACCCAAAAAATATCACACCTTTGTTATGAGAGATCGGCCCCGGAGAGATACCGTTTGAGGGGCACATGCAAAAGCGCGGCCGCCACACAGGTGATGACGGCCTCCGGGACCATATAGCTGGCGTTATAGGCGGCGGACCAGACAGGGGCCGCCCAGCCCAGCGCGTTGGGCCACAGCCGCTCCCAGACCAGAACGCCGGAGAGGAAGTGGCAGAGCAGCCGG
>CAYPZF010000086.1:0-5162 GCA_964415275.1 uncultured Oscillospiraceae bacterium
AGGGTGTGCCCCGCCAGCTCCATGACCGCGTATGGCCGGCTGATGCCCCGCTCCTGCAGGCGGCTGCACTGCCAGGCCATCACGAGCACAAAAAAGATCTTGGCCACCTCGCTGGGCTGAATGTTGAAGGGGAGAAACGGAAGGGCCAGCCAGCTGTTGTTTCCGGTGGTCTCCTTGCCGACGCCATAGGGGGTGAGCAGAGAGAGCATCAGCACGGCGTTGAAGAGCAGCATCCACTTCCAGCCCTTTTCCGTGACCAGCTCGATGTCCACGAAGGTGAGAATAAAATAGGCCGCGACACCGATCGCGATGGCGACGCACTGAACAATGAAGGACCGGTTGTCGTTGTCCCAGCGGGTAGCGCTGTAAATCAGCACCAGCCCAAACGCGCTGGCGGCCAGACACAGACCGAGCAGGAGCATGTCGCCCTTTTTGAAAAATTCCTGGAGCAAGCTCCGCATACGTGACATGGCGCCCCTCCTTTGTCTGCGGCTTTGGTATTACATGTCATCCCCCGCCGGTTCCGCGTGCAGCGCGGGAGACGACGGGGCACTTGCCGGTATAAGAACCGCTCGCGGTTATTATACCATGCGCGGGTGCTTTCGCAAACAAATTTTGCACGGCGCGCCAAAACATGCTATAATGACCGCGTATAGGCGGCGTGGGCGAAACAGGGGTGAGATGGATGGAATACCGGTCCGGCAGTCCGGAGGAGACCGAGGCGTTGGGCTCGGCGCTGTCCGCGCGGCTCACCGCGGGCGCTGTCGTCGCTTTTTCAGGGGATCTGGGCGCGGGGAAAACGGCCTTTGTCCGTGGCCTGGCCCGGGGGCTCGGTGTTTCAGAGCGGGTGACCAGCCCCACCTTCACCATTGTAAATGAGTATGAAAGCGGCCGGCTGCCCCTGTTTCATTTTGACCTCTACCGGCTCTCCGGCCCCGACGACCTCTTCGAGATCGGCTGGGAGGACTACATGGACCGGGGCGGCGTGTGCGCCGTGGAGTGGAGTGAGGTCGCGGGCACGCTGTTGGGACCGGACTGTATCCATGTTGACATCAAGCACGGCGGTGGTGACGACCGTATCATTACGATTACAGGGGAAGTGCAATGAAGATACTGGCCTTTGAATCCTCGGGGGTGGCGGCCTCGGTGGCGCTCTGCGAAGATGAGACGCTGATTGCCCAGTCCTTTCAAAACAACGGCCTCACCCACAGCCGCACGCTCATGCCCATGGCCCGGGCGCTGCTGGAGCACTGCGGTGTCCCTCTGGACAGTGTGGACCTGATCGCCGTGGCGGCGGGCCCGGGCTCCTTCACCGGACTGCGCATCGGTGTGGCGACGGCCAAGGGGCTGGCCTGGCCGGCGGACAAGCCGTGCGCCGGGGTCTCTGCCCTGGAGGCCATGGCCTGGACGTTGGCCCATTTGGAGGATGCGGAGCTCTGCCCGGTGATGGACGCCCGGCGCGGGCAGATTTACAACGCCCTTTTTTCCGTCCAGGCCGGCCAACCGCGGCGGCTCACGCCGGACCGGGCCCTGGGCATGGACGAGCTGGCGGGTGAGCTGGCGGGCGGGGGGAAAAAGCAAGTTTTAGTTGGAGACGGCGCCCTGATGTGTTATAATGAGTTTAAATCCAGGGGGTTGGACGTGGTGCTGGCGCCGCCTCACCTCCGGTTCCAAAGCGCCTGGGGCGTGGCCCGTGCCGGACTGGCGCAGGCCGAAGGCGGCGGGCTGGCGCGCGCCGGCGCGCTGGTGCCCGTCTACCTCCGGCTCTCTCAGGCCGAGCGGGAGCGCCTAGAGAAAGAGCGCTGCAACCATGAAAAGAAACAGAATAAAGAGGGGTATACACATGGAAAAGGTACACATTTTGGATCACCCGCTGCTCCAGCATAAATTGTCCATTCTCCGGGACCGGAACACCGGCGTGAAGGATTTTCGGGAGGTGGTCTCCGAAATTGCGACCCTGATGTGTTATGAGGCCACGAGGGACCTGCCCTTGAAGGAGGAGGAGGTCCAAACCCCCATCGCCAAGGCGAGGACCCGCTTTATCGCGGGGAAAAAGCTGGCCATTGTCCCCATTCTGCGTGCCGGGCTCGGCATGGTAGACGGGGTTCTCACCCTCGTCCCCTCCGCCAAGGTGGGCCACATCGGCCTTTACCGGGACCCCGCCACCCTGGAGCCGGTGGAGTATTATTGCAAAATGCCGTCCGACATTTCCGAGCGGGAGGTCATCATCCTGGACCCCATGCTGGCCACCGGCGGCTCGGCCTCCGCGGCCATTCAAATTCTGAAGAACTACGAGGCAAGACACATCCGGCTGATGAATATCATCGCCGCACCGGAGGGGGTTGCCAAGGTGCGCAAGGACCATCCCGATGTGGATATCTACTGTGCCGCGGTGGACGAGTGTCTCGATGAGCACGGTTACATTGTCCCGGGCCTGGGCGACGCGGGCGACCGTATCTTCGGCACAAAATAAACCCGGCGGGCCTGTGCGTCCGGGGCAGGGCGCTGTGTTCGCGGCCCGCGGAGCACGGTGGGGCAAGGAGAAAGGCAAGGGATTTTTGGTCCTTTCATGGGAATGGATAAAACATTCCAGTTGGTTATAAGCGCTTGCATTTTGTGAAGATGCAGTGTATGATTACGGCATTATGAGTAAGAAGATGAGGTATTATTCCATGAAAGAGCCTTCCGGGCAGAGCAAAGCATATGGGCGCGTCATCAATTATATCCAGGGGGAGATATTGCGCGGCGCGCTGAAAAAAGGAGAGAAGCTCCCGCCGGAGCGGGAACTTGCCGAACAATTGCATGTGGGGCGCAACTCCGTGCGGGAGGCCATGCGCACCCTGTCCTTGATGGGGTTCATCACCAGCACGCAGGGGGCGGGCAACTTTGTCTCCTGCGACATGGAGCAGAATCTCATTGAGTCTACCCGCATGATGATGATGATGGGCGAAATCGACTTCCGGCAGGTGAGTGAGCTGCGTCAGGGCCTGGAGCGGGAATCCGCCCTGCTGGCGGCGCGCAACATCACGCCGGAGCAGCTCAAGGTCATTGAAGAGCTGGCCAGGGAAATGCGGGAAGAGCCGGACAGCGCCAAGACCGCCATCATGGACCGCAAGCTGCACCGACTGTTGGCGGAGGCGTCCGGCAACCGTTTGATTATTGTCATCCTCTGGGCCATGTCGGAAGCCATCAATGAGTTTATCGGCACCATGCACTGCCGCATGATGGAACACGATATTTACGGAAAGCAGCTGCAAAATTCCCACCAGATGCTTGTGATGGCCCTGCGGGAGCATGACGAGCGCCGCGCCGTGCAGAGCATGCGGGAGCACTTCGAGGTGGTCGACATCGCGCTGGAGGACCTGTACTTCGGCCAGGGAGAGGGGAAAGAGGACCTCAACGAAGGACGGGTCGGCTGAGGCCGGCGGCCCCATCCCACTCAGGACACATCCCCGCGGCAGGCAGAGTATGCCGCCGCGGGGGTGTTTTTTTGCCTCCGGGGAACCCGTCTGCCCGGACCGCGCATACGGTTTAAATTATCTGTTCATTTCCGCTCTTTTGATGTATCATAAGGGGACAGTATTTGTTTGTGAGAGGAATAGCAATTGTGACAGAGTTATTTGAGAAGTCCATCGCCACACTTGAACTGCCCCGGGTACTGGCCCTGCTGGCCGAGCAGGCGGTCACGGAGGAGGGGAAGGAGCGGGCGCTGGCCCTCCGGCCGTCCCCCGACGCGGACGACGTGGCGCGCCGCCTGGAGGAGACGACGGCCGCGGCGGATATGATCGCGCTGCGGGGCACCCCGTCCTTTGGCGGGATCAAGCCGGTGGCGGCCTCCCTGCAGCGGGCCGACCGGGGCGGCAGCCTGAACACCCGTGAGCTGCTCCAGATTGCCGGCGTCCTCCGGGCGGCCCGGGGCGCCAAGGAGTACGGCGCCGGCGAGGGGGCCAAAACAGTCATTGATCACCTGTTTCGCTCCCTCCAGGCCAACCGCTTCCTGGAGGATAAAATCACCGGCTCCATCGTCGCTGAGGATGAGATCGCGGACGCGGCCAGCCCGGAGCTGGCGGCCATCCGCCGCCACATGCGGGCGTCCGCCTCCAAGGTGCGGGAAATTTTGAACAAGCTGATCTCCTCTTCCCAGGCCAAGTACCTCCAGGAGTCCATCATCACCATGCGCTCGGGGCGGTATGTGGTGCCCGTGCGCTCCGAGCACAAAAACGAGATCCCCGGCCTGGTCCACGACGTCTCCGGCTCCGGCGGCACCTTCTTTATCGAGCCCATGGGGGTGGTAAAGGCCAACAACGAGCTGCGGGAGCTGCAGGCCAGGGAGCAGAAGGAGATTGAGCGTATCCTGGCCGAGCTCTCGGCCGACTGCGCCGGGTTCCAGGAGGACATCACGCAGGACTATGACCTGCTGATCATGCTGGACGTCATTTTTGCCCGGGCCAAGCTCTCCTACCGCATGAGGGGGATGGCGCCCAGGCTCGGCGGGCGCGGCATCGACTTCCGGCAGGCCCGGCACCCCCTCCTGGACCCGCAGAAGGCGGTGGCCAACGACCTGGGCCTGGGAGACACCTTCGATACCCTGGTCATCACCGGCCCCAACACCGGCGGCAAGACCGTCACCCTGAAGACCATTGGACTTCTGGTGCTCATGGCCCAGTGCGGTCTCCACATTCCGGTGTCCGACGGCAGCCGCATCACCGTGTTCCGCCAGGTGCTGGCGGACATCGGGGATGAGCAGTCCATCGCGCAGAACCTGTCCACCTTTTCCTCTCATATGACCAACATTGTGGGCATTTTAAACGAGCTTGACGGGGAGACGTTGATTTTGCTCGACGAGCTGGGCGCCGGCACCGACCCGGTGGAGGGCGCGGCCCTGGCCGCCGCCATCATCGAGCGTGCCCGGGAGGGGGGCGCGCTGGTGGCCGCCACCACCCACTACGCCGAGCTCAAGGTGTACGCCATGACCACGCCGGGGGTGGAAAACGCCTCTTGCGAGTTCGATGTGGAGAGCCTGGCGCCCACCTATCGGCTGCTGGTGGGCATTCCGGGCAAATCCAACGCCTTTGCCATCTCCCAGCGCCTGGGTCTGAGCAAGGAGATCATTCAGAACGCCGCCGCCCGCATCAACGCGTCCAACATCCGCTTTGAGGACG
>CAYPZF010000087.1:0-5124 GCA_964415275.1 uncultured Oscillospiraceae bacterium
CCCGCCAGAGAGAGTGTAATGGGGTACGCATAGCCATAGTAATCCACCGGCGCTCCATCCCTGGTGATGCCGACGGAGACCGAGCCCTCAGCGATTGTGACCACCACAGTGCCGCCGGCTGCCGCGGAGAGCTCAGCCCACAGCCCGGCCGGGAAATGGGCCCGCGCGCCGCCCAGCTCCAGTACAACGCCGCCCTGGAGAAGCGCCGCCTCGCCGGGCAGGAGCTCCAGGCGAAGGGAGTTTACGCCCTCAACGCCGTCCGGGCGGAAGGTGACCGGGCTCCCGGCGGCGGCACCGGCCAGCTTGGCCAGCACGCCCGGGGGCACTGGAAGGATGAGGGCATCCTGCTCCATTGTGCCGTCCAGTTTCACGCCCGCCACGGGGATGGAAACCGTGTCTGCCTTTGGCGGGGGCGGGAGGCCGCCGCCTCCTCCGCCACCTCCGCCACCGCCACCGCCACCGCCACCGCTTCTGCCCACGACGGACAAGGAGACGGCGGCGGAGGGACCGGAGGCAAAGTCCAGAGAAAGGGCATATTCGCCCGCCGCCAGGGCGGAGAGCGTGTCTTTGGACAGGATGACGGCATCCTTTCCGTCAATGGCCGCGTATTGGCGCGTGTAGGCGCTTCCCAAGTCCAATTCCTGTTCAGAGAGGCGCAGGGAGATCAGCTCATTGTCATAGAGGGCCAGCTCAATGGGGAGGTCGGCCGGGTACGCCAGCTCAAAGCGCACCGAGGCGGAGTTGGCCCTGCCGTCGCTGACGGGCCGGGTCACGCCGATGCGAATTTCCACGGAGTCGCCGTGCTGGGCGCCGCCGGCGGCAACGACCCGGAGCCGCGCGGTGGTGCCGATATCGACCGCGTCCGGTGTATAGACGAGAAGACCGTCGGTCACCGCGCACGTGCCGGAGCCCTCCAAAATGTCGGCTTCATAGTCCTCGGCGTCTGAAAACACCGTGTTCAGCTCCAGCTGGTAGGCAGTCCCCCCGGCACTCCCGTCCAGTTTGGGAAGGGTGGCGGCGCCGTCTATCTGGAGGGCGGGGGCGGGCGTATGGAAGATGGTCACGGAAAAGGAGCGTGTGGCCGTGGCGTTTGTCACCGTGAAGTGCCAAACCCCGTCGATTTCGGTGGGCGTCGACACCAGGGCGTCCCCCGCCCTCGGCGTGATGACGAGATCATCCGCTGTAATCACAGTCTCCCGGGGCACCGTGACGGTAAAGCTGTCGTCCTCGCCGCGCTCCGCCTGACACCCCTTCACCCACAGGTCGGCCACGTCGGCGTCTCCCGGCTCCCCCCAGTTAACATAAAAACTACGATCTCCCACCGAACCCGCTTGGATGGCGGTGACCGGTGCCCCCTCAAAATCTGGGTTGTCGTACCATCCAAAGAACACGCGGCCCTCGGCTTCTGGCTCCGGCAAGGCCATATCCGTGGGCATGTCCGCCGTGTAGCTGTCCGTTTCCGGGCTGGCCTCTCCGCCGTAATAGGTGATGGTATACGGGCGGGTCAGCTCTTCAATAAAAGCCGCCGCGTCGATGCGTCCATATCCGTAGCAGACATCCCGCCCGCCCTCGCCCAAATCCTGTGCGCTGGCCATGAGCAGCCGGCGAAAGCTCTCCGGGCCGATGAGGCGGCTGTGCTGCTTGGCCAGTGCGGCCAAGGCGGAGACCATCGGGGCGGAATAGGAGGTGCCCGTACAGCCCTGGGCATAGGCATTGTCCGCCGCGGCGCTCAGGCAGGTCACACCGTCGCCGGGGGCAGTGACGAACACCCGGTCATTGTACTGCGAGAAGGAGGCGCGCGTGTCGTCTTCCGTTGTCGCGCCGACGCTGATGACGCCGGCGAACGACGCGGGGTATACATAATACTGGGCCCCCGCGTTGCCGGAGGCCGCCACAACGATGATGCCGTGTTCGGCGGCTCTGTCGCAGACCTCCTCAAACGCCGCGCTGTAGGAGGCGATGCCGATGCTGAGGTTAATTACGTCGCACTCCTGCTCGATGGCCCACTCTATGGCCGCCACCGCCATGGACGTGGTGGCGGTCTTCACACTGCTGAACACACGCAGCGGAAGGATATGGGCAGAGGGGGCCAGCCCGTCCACGGCAGGCGTCTCCGGGCTTTGGGGATTGTTGACCTGCGCGGCGATCATACCGCTGACGGCGGTGCCGTGGTCGGAGGCGTACTCATCCGGGCGGCCGTCCCCCGTAAAGTTTTGCACCTCGCCAATCCGATCCCCGTCAAAGTCCTCGTGGCTTCTGCGGATGCCCGAGTCGACCACCGCCACCTTTACGCCGTCTCCGCTGAGGGAACTGCCCCAGACCGCCTGGGCCCCGATTATTTCCATCTCCCACGAGGCGGGCTGATAGGCGTCTTCCAGCTCATACAGCCTGTAATCCGGCTCTATGTAGGCGATGTTTTCCGCCCCAAAGCGGGAAACGGCCTCCTCCACCGAATCCACTTTAACAAATTCCCCCGCTGCCCGCGACATGCGCAGCATGGACGGGCTGTCCTGTCTCAGCCGGACGAGGTAGCCGTCAAAGGCGGGTGCTTCGGCCGCCGCCGCCGAAAAGGGCGGCACGGACAACACCAGAAGGCAGGCCACCAGAACCAGACTGATCAGTCGTTTGATGCGCTTCATTTCATCTAACTCCTTTATGATTCGTTGTTGCGGAGCTCCCTTGACACAAGCGCGTTGCGCCGATGTGTTAAAACTCGGAAAAATTACATGATTTTGCCGTTATTCTAGCATTGATTTTCCACCCTTTCAATAGCAAAAAGAAAAAGGGCCGGGACAGGCCCCTCAAAGCACGGCCCGCGGGGGCGGGGCAAGGCCCCGGAATCCGATGCCCCGCAAACGCTTCCCCACGTCCAGTTCGGCAGAAAAAACCTGACGATGACGCCGGGGGCATGGAATCAGGCCTAAAGCTGTGCTATAATGAGCTCACATAGCAGAACCGAACCGTACACGGCCTGTGCTCTGAAGGGACGCCCCTCTGTCCGGGCTTCCCCGGCTGTTCCGGCAGGGCGCTATGCGCCTGATCTCCGCTTCGCGACAGGGGGAGGATTTTTGTGACATCTCTTTACCGGCGGCTGCATGACCGGCTGCTGTCCGACCGCCTCAGCTTCAGGGTGCGCCTGTTCAATGTACTGGCCATTGTGGGCATTGTGGTCAGCTTTGTCTCTATGGTGACGGTGTTTCTGTTCGACGAGGCCCGTATCAATGCCGTGGTATATGGGCTTGCCTGCCTGCTGTCGGCGTTGCTCCTGTGGTACTCCTGCAAAAGCGGCAGGTACCAGCTCTGTTATATCATCACCATTGTCTCGGTCTTTTTGGTGGGCTTTACCACGTTCTTTTTCCTCAATGGGGCCTATTACGGCGCGGCGGCCTACTTCTTCATTTTCGCCGTAGTGTTTACCGTATTTATGCTGGAGGGGGCGGTCGCGGTTCTTCTCGCGGTCCTGGAGCTTGTGGTGTATATCGGCGCCTGCGTCATCGCCTACCGTTTCATAGAGCCCTCCCCGCGCTATTTTGACGGGCATGTCGTTATGCTGGACTGTATCTTCGGCTTTACCGTCGTCAGCATCGCCCTGGGGGCCGCCATGTTCATCCTTTTCAAGATATACAACGCGCAGCAAAGGAAGCTTTCGGAGCAAAACCGTATTCTGGAAAGCATCAGCCAGATGAAAACCGAGTTTTTTGCCAGCGTTTCCCATGAGATGAAAACCCCCCTGACCGTCATATCGGTACATATCCAGAGGGCGCAGGCGCTTTTGGAGATGAACCGGGAGGGGGATGTCGCGAAGGTGCGGGAATCGCACAGCCTGGCGCTGGACGAGATCATGCGGATTTCCCGTATGGTGGACAGTGCGCTCAGGATTTCCTCCCTTCAGGAATTTGAACTGAAGAACACCGTACTGAACCTGGCGGAGATTCTGCGCGCCACCGGAGAGGCATACCGCACGCTGCTGGAAAAGAACGAGAACGTGCTGGAGCTCGACCTCCCGGACACGGAGCTTTGCGTGCTGGGGAATCCCGACGCGCTGGTGCAGCTGGTCTCCAATCTGATTTCCAATGCCTATGCCCACACCAGGGGCGGACGTGTCACCATACGCGCGTGGCGGCAGGGCGACCAAATCATCGCCTTGGTGGCCGATACCGGCGAGGGGATTCCCGCCTGCATGATGGAAAAGATATTCGAGCGCGGCGTGACCGACGGCGGCGGACACGGGCTGGGGCTGGCCATCTGCAGGCAGCTGGCCCGGTCCCACGGGGGCGATATTTCCCTTCAGAGCGAGCAGGGGAGGGGAACCGTTGCCACACTGACACTTCCGGCGCACAGGGAAGGGGAGTTACATGGGTAAGGCAACCATACTTCTGGTAGAGGACAATCCGCGCATCCAGCTGGCCAACAAGGACATGCTCTCCCTTTTGGGCTATCATGCGGTTACGGCGGCAAGCATCCGCGAGGCCCGTGAGAAAATGAAGGAGAGCACACCCGATCTTGTCGTGCTGGATATTATGCTCCCCGACGGCAGCGGCCTTGATTTTTTGGCCGAGCTGCGGCAGCGGCTTTCGGTGCCCATCCTCATGCTCACCGCGCTGGGCACATCTGTGGATGTGGTGGCCGGGCTTTCCGCCGGGGCGGACGACTACCTGGCCAAGCCCTATGATTATACCGTGCTGGCCGCGCGGATCGAGGCGCTGCTCAGGCGGGTGGTTCGCCTGCCCGAAATCTTTGCAAAGGGGCCGCTGACCTTTAACATCCTGGCGGGGCAGGTGTTCATCAACGGCGCGGATACGCTGTTGACACAAAAGGAGTTTTCCTGCCTGCTGCTCCTGGCCGAAAACGAAGGCCGTGTGCTCTCGTCGGCGCATATTTACGAGCGGGTCTGGCGTATGCCGCTGGCCAACGACAGCCAGGCCGTCCGCACAACGATTGCGCGGCTGCGCAACAAGCTGCTGGGCAGCGGATACACCATTACGGCCCAAAGAAAGGAGGGCTACTGCTTTCTGAGGGCCTTCGATTAAGGTTTGTGACAATTTTGCAATAATTTCCTTTTCCCTCGTTCTCCGTGATACAATACAACACAACCAATGGCTACAGGCGTCCGCAAGGATGCCT
>CAYPZF010000088.1:0-5089 GCA_964415275.1 uncultured Oscillospiraceae bacterium
GTTGATTTCTGTCATTATTGAGGTACTGGAGGAAATCGGATACTCCATGGAGGATCTGGAGAAGACCACCGAGAACCTGGGGGAAGAGTTGGATGCCGTCTCCGATGATCTGGCGGACGTGGAAGAATATCTCTTGGACGAGGATGACGATGACGATGACGATGACGACGATGAGGATGACGACGACGAGGACGACGATTTTTTTGAGATCGAGTGCCCCAACTGCGAGGAAACCCTGGTGATTGATGCCGATGTCCTGGCGAAGGGCGTCATTGAGTGCCCCAACTGTAAGGAGAAATTTGTTCTGGACCTCTCCAACAACTGTGAGTGCGGCTGTGGCTGCGGTTACGAGGAAGAGGAAGCGGAAGAGGAAGAGGAAGAAGAGGACCAGGAAGATTAATTCTCTGCCGCTGACCAGGCGCGTTAAATAGTGAAAAACCCCCTCCGCCACGTGGCGGAGGGGGTTTTTGTGTGTGATGAACGTTACCCGGCGTAGTAGTTGATGAGACAGCCGGCCAAAATGATGTCCCGCTCCTCGGCGGTCATGGCGGGCAGCCGCAGGGTGATGGGGGTTTCGCCGCCGGACTGGAGCAGGGTGGCGGGCACATGCTCCGTCCCGGACTCCAAAGCGCTGCGAATGCCGGGGATATAGATCCTGTCCAGGGGCTGGATATTCAGCGCGGTCAGGTCGTCGGCGACAAAGGGCAGCATGCCCCAGTTGACTAAGTTGGAGCGGTAACGCTTGGTGGCGTACTCCTGCGCCAGGTTGGCATATCCGCCCAGCACGCGCTGGGAGGAAGCGGCCTGCTCCCGGGCGGAGCCGTCACCGGGCTTGAGGGCCAGGACCAGGGTGCCTAAGCCGGTAGTCGCCCCGTCATACCCCAGCAGCGCGCCGGCCAGCCTAGGGTCGCCGGGGTTCTTGCGGCGCAATTGCTCCAAGTCCATCACGCTCTTCGCCCGGGGCACGTACTGCGGGTCCTTGCGTGAGAGGGTAAACTCAGCCAGCTTCAGCGGGTTGGAGCGGTACGAGGAGGTCTCACCGGAGGGGATCAGCTCGTCGGTGGTGGTGACCGGGTCGTAAATCGCAGCCGCCACGGTGAGCAGCAGGTTTTGAGGCATGGGGACCTGCGCCGGCCAGTCCGCGATGTTGGGACCAAAGACCAGGGGCTCGTCCGGATTGGGCTTACCTACGCCGTAGTAGACCCGTGCCCGGTAGGAGGCGTCGTCATACGCCCAGAGCTCATCGGGCTGGTCGGCCGGCACACTGTCCAGCTCGTCGGCCCCGGTGAGTGCGCCGCCCCGCAGCGCGGTGGCCGCAATGGAGCGGGCGTCCATCAGTGCCACATAGGCCACCTGGCCGTCGGAGGGCTTAGACCCCTCCCGGTTGGGGAAGTTTCGGGTGGAGTGCCGGATAGAGAAGCCGCCGTTGGCGGGAACATCGCCGGCGCCGAAACAGGGGCCGCAGAAGCAGGACCGGATGGAGGCGCCCGCCGCCATGAGGGAGGCAATTTCGCCGCTCCGGGTGAGGGCCATCATGATGGGCTGGCTGGCGGGATAGCAGGAGAGCCAGAAGTGGTCGGAGCCCACCGGGCGTCCGTCCAGAATCTCGGCGGTCCGCTTCAGGTTCTGCCACGTGCCGCCGGAGCAGCCGGCCACCACCGCCTGGTCCACCATAAAGCTGCCGTTTACCACCTTATCCAGCAGGGAGGGGGGCGGCGCGCTCAGTTCCAGCTGGCGCACGGTATCCTCCTCCACCTGGCGGAGCAGGTCGGTCATATTGGCCTTGAATTCCCGGATGGTATAGGTGTTGGACGGATGGAAGGGCAGGGCGATCATAGGCTCTATGGCCGCCAGGTTGATCTCCACCAGGCCGTCGTAGTAGGCGCCGTCGGCGGGGGAGAGGGTACGGTAGGTGTCGCCGCGGCCAAGGGCGGTGAGGGCGGCGCGCACCGTGCCGTCGGTTTGCCACACCGAGGAGAGGCAGGCGGTCTCGGTGGTCATCACGTCGATGCCGCAGCGGTAATCGATAGACAGTGCCTCCATGCCGGGGCCAATGAACTCCAGCACCGCGTTCTTCGCCGCGCCGCTTTGGAAGGTGCGGCCAATGAGGGCCAGCGCCACGTCCTGCGGGCCCACACCCGGCCGGGGCGCGCCGGTGAGGTGGACAGCGATGACAGGGGGGCAGGCCACGTCATAGGTCTTTCCGAGCAGCTGGCGGGCCAGCTCGGGTCCGCCCTCCCCGATGGCCATGCATCCGTACGCGCCGTAACGGGTGTGGGAGTCGGACCCTAAAATCATGGCGCCGGGCGCGGCGTAGCGCTCCCGCATGTACGCGTGAATGACCGCCTGATGGGCGGGGACGAACTCTCCGCCATACCGCTTGGCGGCAGAGAGGCCAAAGATATGGTCGTCCTCATTGATGGTGCCGCCCACGGCGCACAGGGAGTTGTGGCAGTTGGTGAGGACGTAGGGCAGGGGAAAGGCGGTGAGCCCGGAGGCCCGGGCAGTTTGAATAATCCCCACGTAGGTAATGTCGTGGGAAGCCATGGCATCAAAGCGCAGGGCCAGGCGGTTCATGTCACCGGAGGTGTTGTGCGCCTGGAGGATAGAATAGGCAATCGTACCCGCCCGACCCTCAGGAGAGGGGGAGGCGGGTACGAAAACACCGTTCCGGAGACAGACACCATGCGTTGTAACAACAGGCATTGCGTGACCTCCGTTTTATTAATGATTAAGAGAGGTGTTTATTGAGGAACTGGTCCACAACTTCCCAATAGCGGTCGGCGTGGCTCTCCACGGCGGCGGCATGACCGGCGCCCAGGATGTACACACGCTCGGCGGGGGCGGTGGTGGAGCAGTAGAGCTCGTCGGCCATGTTGGAGGGGATTTCCTTGTCCGCGGAGCCCTGGAGATAGAGCACGGGGGTGTGGCCCTTCGCCACACAATCCGCGGGAGAAATCTCGCTGGGCTTGTAGCCGACCTTGCGGTTGGCGACCATATCCAGGGCGGAGATGGAGATGGCGGCGGGGGTGGTGAACTTGGGATCGTTCTCGAAGGTGTGGCGCATCGCCTTCTTCATAGAGGAGACGGCGGAGTCGGAGACAATCGCCTTCACGTTGGCCGGGAGGTCCTCGCCGCAGGCCATGAGGGCCGCGGAAGCGCCCAAGCCGGCGCCATGGAGCACAATCTCAGCCTCGGGGTCCTTGCCGAGGATCCAGGTAATCCAGTCAATCAGATCAAGGCGGTCCAGCCAGCCCATTCCATAGCAGTCGCCCTCGCTCTTCCCGTGACCGCGCAGGTCGGGGAGCAGCACATTCCAGCCCAGCTTGCGGTAATGAAGGGCATAGGGGAGCATAGAGACACCGGTTTCACGATACCCGTGCACGCCAATGACCCAGCGATGGGACTTGTCGGTCATAAAGCGGCCAAAAAGGGTGATGCCGTCCCACGCGGTGATGGTTTGGTCCTTATAGCTCGGTGCGCCGAGAAGGGTATTTTCCGGGACACGCTTGGCTTTGATGAGGGAGGAGTAGTAGTTTTCGCCCAGCGCCCAGAAACCGCCGGCCAAAACTCCGGCGACGATGCCGGTGGGAATAGATTTCTTCAAAAAAAACACCTCGATTTCTGAAAGTTAAGATGGCGGGTGTAAAGGCCCGTCCGCATCTGCATAAAAGTATAAGATAAAACGGGGGAAAAGTCAACAAAAAGGACGCCTTGCGCTGCAGGCCATATAGGCATTCTTTTCTGTCAAGCGGTTAAAAAAGGTGGAAGTTCACGACCAGGCCGGAGAACACGATGGAGACAGTAGAGACCAGCTTGATGAGAATATTGAGCGAGGGGCCGGAGGTATCTTTGAAGGGGTCGCCCACGGTGTCGCCGATCACGGCGGCCTTGTGGCACTCGGAGCCCTTGCCGCCGTAGTGGCCACTCTCGATGTACTTCTTGGCGTTGTCCCAGGCGCCGCCGGCGTTGGCCATAAACACAGCCATGGCGAAGCCGGAGACCGAGACGCCGCCCAACAGGCCGACGACGCCCTCCACGCCGATGATCAGACCGGTGGCGATGGGCACGATGATGGCCAGCAGGGAGGGGACTACCATCTCCTGGAGGGCGCCCCGGGTACACAGGCTCACGCAGGATTCGTAGTCGGGCTCGGCGGTTCCGTCCATAATGCCGACGATTTCACGGAACTGACGGCGGACTTCCACCACAATGGACTGGGCGGCCCGCTGTACCGCGCTCATGGTGAGGGCGGAGAAAACAAAGGTGAGCATGGCGCCGATGAACAGGCCCACCAGCACAGAGGGGTTGGTGATGCGCAGGTCGGGCATATAGGGCATTTTAGACTTCACAATGTCCACATAGGAAACCAGAAGGGCAAGGGCGGTGAGGGCGGCGGAGCCGATGGCAAAGCCTTTGCCGGTGGCCGCGGTGGTGTTGCCCAGGGAGTCCAGAGCGTCGGTGCGCTCACGCACTTCCTCGCCCAGAGTACACATTTCAGCGATGCCGCCGGCGTTGTCGGCCACGGGGCCGTATGCGTCGGTGGCGAGGGTGATGCCCAGGGTGGAGAGCATGCCCACGGCGGAGATGCCTATGCCGTAAAGCCCGCTCTGGTAATTAGTAAGGCCGCCTGCGGCGACAAAGCTTATAAGGATTGAGACAGAAACGGTCAAAATGGGGGCGGCAGTGGAGCGCATACCCAGTGACAGGCCGCCGATGATAAGGGTGGCGGCGCCTGTCTCGGTGGTAGCCGCCAGCTCCTGAGTCGGCTTGTAAGTATCGGAGGTGTAGTACTCGGTGAAGTAGCCGATGACGCTGCCGGCGGCCAGTCCGCAGAGGATGGATACATAAATGCCCATGTTGGACTTGCCGAGGATAAACCAGGTCAGCGGCGCGGCCAAGACCGCAGCCAGCGCGGCGGCGGTGTAGGTGCCGGTGCGCAGGGTGCGCAGCAGGGACTTCTGGTCGGTGTTTTCACCTGTTCGGATGAGGAAGGTGCCTAATAGCGAGCAGAGCACACCGACGGCGGCCATGGAAATGGGAAGGAGAATGCCCTCCCAGCCGAAACCGGCGGCGGCGCCCAGAGCGA
>CAYPZF010000089.1:0-4987 GCA_964415275.1 uncultured Oscillospiraceae bacterium
GTTCTTCCCCCATGATGTCTCCCCGCCCTTCTGTTGATGGTTCTATTCTATCCCCCGCGCGCCAGAATATCAAGAAGAAAATTGTAAAATGTGATAATTAAAATCATATCTCAGGTATTCACCCCGGTCCATGGGGTCAAATCGCCTCCTTCTTGCGCGGGCAGGCGGGCTGTGCTACAATCAACCCATGAAAGACGAGGAGAGATGAGATGGCTCAGATTGCATTTTACAGCACCGCCCGGAACGACCGGCTGACCCACGCGGTGGTGGCGGCCCGCTGGGGCGGCAAGTGGCTCCTTTGCCGCCAGGGGGATGCCTGGACCCTGCCCCGGGGCGACCGGGAAGCGCAGGAGCAGATCGCGGCGGCCGCCCAGAGGATCCTCCGGGCGCGGACCGGCGCACTGGAATACCAACTGGAGCCGGTGAGCGCCTATTCCGTGGGAGAAGGGGAGGAGACGGCCTTCGGCGCCCTCTTCTTTGCCGAGGTGGACGAGCTCGACTCCCCGCCCCGGGAGGACGGGGTCGGGCCGCTGTGCCAGGCGGACGGCCTTTCCTCGGCGGGGCTTTGCGGCGGCTTGGACGCGCAGCTGCTGACCCGGGCAGAGGCGTGGCTGGCGGAGGGCCATTTCCGGCCGGCGTGGGAGGATATCCTTGAGCTAATGACGTGAGGCCGCCCGGAGCGGCTGACACGAGAAGGGAGGTGACGCGCATTTGGAGCGGGATTTTTTGCCCATCTCACGGGCCGACATGGAGCGGCGGGGCTGGGAGCAGTGCGATTTTGTGTACGTGATTGGGGACGCCTATGTGGACCACCCCACCTTTGGCCACGCCATCATCTCCCGTGTGCTGGAGCGCGCGGGGTACCGGGTGGGCATCCTCTCCCAGCCGGACTGGAAAAAACCCTCCAGCATTCAGGCCCTGGGAGAGCCGAGGCTGGCGTTTTTGGTGACGGGGGGCAATATGGACTCCATGGTCAACCACTACGCCGTCTCTAAAAAACGCCGGAAGAAGGACGCCTTCACCCCCGGCGGCGCGGTGGGGAAGCGGCCGGACTACGCCACCACCGTATACTGCAACCTGATCCGCCAGACCTACCCCCGCAAGCCCATTCTCATCGGGGGTATTGAGGCCAGCCTGCGGCGGCTCGCCCATTACGACTACTGGTCCGATCGGCTCAAGCGCTCCATCCTGCTGGACAGCCAGGCCGATCTGCTGATGTACGGCATGGGGGAGCGCAGCGCCGTGGAGGTGGCCGACGCCCTGAACAGCGGGCTGGCAATCTCCGATGTCACCTTTATCAGGGGGACGGTCTACCGGACGGACAGCCTGGACGGGGTATACGACGCCCTGACGCTGCCCTCCTCCCAGGCCCTGACCGCCGACCGGAGCAAGTACGCGGAGAGCTTCCTCACCCAGTACCGCAACACGGACCCCTATACGGCCAAGCGGCTGGTGGAGCCCTACGGCGAACGCCGCTTCGTGGTGCAGAACCCCCCGCAGGAGCCCCTGACCACGCCGGAGATGGACCGAATTTACGCCCTGCCCTACATGCGGAACTACCACCCCAGCTACGAGGCGCGGGGCGGTGTGGCGGCCATTGAGGAGGTGAAATTCAGCCTGACCTCCAGCCGGGGCTGCTTTGGCGGGTGCAACTTCTGCGCGCTGACCTTTCACCAGGGCAGGATTGTACAGACCAGGAGCCACGAGGCCATCCTGGCCGAGGCCTCTCAGATGGTGTGGGACAAGGACTTTAAGGGCTATATCCACGACGTGGGAGGGCCAACGGCCAACTTTCGCCATCCCAGCTGCGCCGGACAGCTGGAGCGAGGCGTGTGCCTCAAGCGGCAGTGCCTATTTCCCACCCCCTGCAAAAACCTGCGCGTGGACCATCGGGACTACCTGGAGCTGCTGCGAAAGCTGCGCCGGCTGCCCGGGGTGAAGAAGGTCTTTGTGCGCAGCGGCATCCGGTTTGACTACCTGATGTACGACAAAGACGACACCTTCCTGCGGGAGCTGGTGGAGCACCACATCTCCGGCCAACTGAAGGTGGCCCCCGAGCACGTCTCCGAGCGGGTGCTGACGACAATGGGAAAGCCGCCCCACGCGGTGTATCGGCGCTTCTTGGAGCAGTATGAGCGGCTCAACCGGTCCCTGGGGAAAAAGCAGTTTGTGGTGCCCTACCTGATGTCCAGCCACCCCGGCTCCACGCTGAGGGAGGCCGTCACCCTGGCGGAATACCTGCGGGACTTAGGCCACGCGCCGGAGCAGGTACAGGACTTTTACCCCACGCCCTCCACCCTCTCCACGGTGATGTATTACACCGGGCTGGACCCGCAGACCATGAAAAGGGTCTATGTGCCCACCAACCCCCACGAGAAGGCCATGCAGCGGGCGCTGATTCAGTACCGGAACCCCAAGAATTACGCCCTGGTGCGTGAGGCCCTAGCGCGGGCGGACCGGCAGGATCTGATCGGATACGGCCCCAAGTGCCTGATTCGACCGCCCCGGAAGCAGCCGCCCCCCGCCGGGCGGGGGGCCGGGCGTCCGGAGAAACAAAAGGCCCCGCAGGGGCGGGCAGACAAGCGCCGGACACGCTCCGGGACCCGCCGGGGGTCGGCGCCCGGCGGGAAAAGTCAGTGACGCGGCGGGACCCCTAATCCAAAAAAAGCGCCCGCACAGCATCTGCTGTGCGGGCGCTTTGCTCGTGTGGCGGAGGACCGTCGTTTATTTCTTCCTCTGCCGCTTTTCCACTAGGATTTGCGCCGTGTGCTTCACCTGAATGGGGAGATTGCGGGCATCCAGGCCGCCCGCGATCTGGAGCATACAGCCCGGACAGTCCATGGCCACCACATCGGCACCGGACTCGACAATATGGTTCACTTTTCTCTCCAAAATGTGAGCGGCAACCTCGGGGAACTTGACGGAGTAAGTGCCGGAGAAGCCGCAGCAGCGGTCGCACTCTGTCATCTCGATGAGCTCCACACCCTTGGTCTGGATGAGCAGCTCACGCTGCTCCTCATAGACCTTCATGGTTCTCCTCATGTGACAGGAGTCGTGATAGGTGACCTTCAGCTTCTTGCCGTCCCCGTTGTCGGGCAGGCCGCCCAGTGTATGCAGCAGCTTGGAGAAGTCCAGGGTCTTTTCAGCCAGGGCCTCGGCGCGCCGGTACATGGCTGGGTCGTCCTCAAACAGATCCTTATACTCGATCAGGGAGTGGGTGCAGGTGGGGCAGGCGGAGACGATGTAATCATACTTCTCAGCCTCCATGGCCTCGATGTTTATGATGGCGGTCTTCTTGGCGTTCTCCGTGTCGCCCATGTAGGTGGCGGGCGCGCCGCAGCAGGACTGGCCCTCCGGCATGACGACGCGGTAGCCGATCATATTGAAGGCCTTAACCACTGCCTCGGCCACGTCCACATAGACAAAGTCCAGCAGGCAGCCGGTAAAGAAGGCGATGGTCCCCTTGGGTACGGGCACGTGCTGAGGGATGGTGGGCAGGAGGTCCCGGAAGGGCTTTTTCGCGATGGCCGGGAAGCTGCGCCCCTCGGTGAGGCCGGACAGAAACAGGGGCAGGTGACGAATCATGGGCTGGCCCATGGTCAGCGGCGCCTGGGCCACAGAGGCGATGCGCAGCATGGAGTGGAACATGCGGCGGTTGCTGACGGTGTCCAGCGCGAACTGGTAGGTGGGCTTCAGGCCGGACTCCTGGGCGTACCGGGTACGCAGCTTGAGGATCATGCCGGGGATGTCCAACTTGCCGCCGCAGACCTCCTTACAGCTGCCGCACTGGAGGCAGAGGTTCTGTATGTCCTCCGCCCGCTCCTTGGAGGTGAGGAAGGCGGTGAGCAGGGTGCCGATGCCGCCGGTGTAGGTTTTTCCGCCGTACACGTGGCCGCCTACAAACTTAAACGCCGGACAGACGTTCAGGCACGCGGCGCAGCGGATGCAGCAGGCGATCTCACGGAAATCCTCCTGCTTCATGAGCTCCCTGCGGCCGTTGTCCAAAATGACCACATGGAACTCCTTGGGCCCCTTGATGTCCTGTTCCGCGTCCAGGCAGGCCTCGGTCTCCCCTGTGTACATGGATACATAAGTCGTGATGGTCTGGGCGGTCCCGTTGCGGGGCAGCGCCTTCAGGGTATACCGCACATCGCTGAACTTCGGCACAAACTTCTCAATGCCCACCACGTAGACGTGGAGCGGGGGCAGGGTGCCGGTGAGACGGGCGTTGCCCTCGTTGCTAACGGTCACCAGCGTACCGGTTTCCGCCACCGCGATGTTGGCGCCGGAAATGCCCATGTCGGCATTGATGAATTTTTCACGCATGTACTTCCGGGACGTGGCGACCAGCTCGGTGATCACCGGGTTGTTCTTCTCGCATGTAAAATCGGTGAACAGATCGGCGACCTGCTCCTTGGAGAAGTGGATGGCGGGCATGACCATGTGGGAGGGTGTGTCTCCGGTGATGGCGATGATGAACTCGCCCAGGTCGGTCTCCTGTACCTCCATTCCCTCATCGCGCAGCGCCTCGTTCAGGGCGATTTCTTCCGTCGCCATGGACTTGGACTTTACAATGCTCTTAACGCCGCGCTCCTTCGCCAGCTTGCAGACATACTCTCTTGCCTCCACCCCGGTGTCGGCGCGGAACACCTTGCCGCCCCTGGCGGTGACGTTGCGCTCAAACTCATCTATCATTTCCTCAATGTGCTCCACGGCATACAGTTTGCTGTCGTGGATGTGAGTGCGCAGGTCCTCAAAGTCGTACCCCTGGTAGACCCTGTCTCTCTTGCCCGGGTACTCGCTTGTAAACTTGCCTAAGGTGCCCTGCAGGGCGGCGTTCTCCAACGCCTGGTTGATTTCTTGTTTTAATTCTTTATTCATTCCTCGCACCCCCCTTATTCATCATCCACTACGACGGCTATAAACTGCAGCGGCCCGTGGACGCCGATGGTTGTCACGCATTCGATGTCGGCGGTGCGGCTTGGCC
>CAYPZF010000090.1:0-4959 GCA_964415275.1 uncultured Oscillospiraceae bacterium
TTCACCAGGTCAGGGCGCTGCTCGGCCACGGGCTGGAGGGACTCCAGCACCTCCCGCACGGCCTGGAGGAACTCAGGCTCGTGAGCGCTCCTTTTTGCCAGGTTTTCATAGACCTCTTGCAAATACTTATTTTCCATTGCCATGAACAAGCTCCTTTATTGAATAAAATGATGTTGTAAAGACGGATCGGAATATAAGGCATTATATGACAAAGAGAGATGAAATGCAAGCAAAAAAGGAGGGCTTGCAAGAGGGACAACCAGGGGACAAGTCTCCCGTGAAAAGGCGGACGGCCCGCAGAGGGGCCGTCCGCCGGAAGAACTCAGCGCAGGGCGAAGAGCATTTTCGCCACCTCACCCCGTTTGACCGGATCGGAGGGGTTCACTCGGTTGTCATAGCCGCCCACCACGCCCTGGCCCACCAGCGAGCGCACGTGGGAAAGGGCCCATCCGGGCACCGCGCCGCTGTCGTCAAAGGAGAGCTCAGGCTCGGCATAGCCTTTGGCCTGAATGCGGCCCAGGAGGGTCATGGCCTCGGCCCGGCTGATGTTGGCCCCGGCGTTGGCGTTGAGGGCGGCTCCGTCCTGACTGCCCTGCATGATGCCCAAGGCGTACATGGCCCGCACGCCGGGCAGGGCCCAGTCCGGGATGGCGGCGCTGTCATGGAAGGGGAGGATGACCGAGGCGTAGGCGTCCAGGTCCAGCCCCATCCAGCGGGCCACCATAAGGGCGAATTCGCCGCGGGTGATGGGCTTATCCGGCTGGTAGAGCAGGGCGTCGTTCACAGACACGCCGGTGGTGACCCCGTGGTCGTAGAGATAGGTGGCGTACCGGTCGGCCCAGTGGCCGGTCATGTCGGAGAAAACAGGGGGCTCCGGCGTGACGGTGGGCTCTACGTCATAGGATGCGCGGCCGATGTTGCCGCACACGTCGGTGGCGGTTACGGTGATCCGGTGGAGCTTGCCGTCGGCGGCGGGCAGAGCGGCCTCCGCGATGCCCTCCGTCCCGTTCCAGGTGAAGGGCAGGGCGGCTCCGTCATAGGCGACCTGCACCTGATCGGCCGAAAGGGACTGGGAGATATTGTCCACCACGCTGGCCAGCAGCTTTCCGCCTGTGACCGAGAGGGTGACCACGGGCGGCGTGAGGTCATTGACCAGCTCGTTGGAGGAGGTCAGCTGGTCCAGCCAAATGGTGCCCGCGGCAGCGGTGCCGCCGCCGCGCGCCACCTGAAGCGCCGAGAGTGTGGCGGCTCCGTCGGGCAGCGGCGCGGAGATTTGCTTCCAGCCGGTGAAGTCGAGGGCGGTGAGGGAGATGGTGGTGAGGCCGCCGGCGTCACCTGAGCAGGACGCCCTGAGGAGGTTGCCGGAGCCGTCGCCCAAGACCCAAAGATTCAGATAGCGCTCCCCCGGTGTGAGGGGGAGAAAGACAGCGGCGGAGGCCAGCCCGTCGACCGACGCGTCGTAGTCCAGCTGGAGGCTGCCCCTGCCAAAGCGCACGCGGGCGGGGTCGGACGCGGCGGAGGCGGAGATGGTATTGGTACTCACCACACTGGTGAGAGTGCCCTCAAAGTCGTCCAGAGGCAGGATATGGCCGGCGACCGAGATGGGGATGCTGACACTGGTCCGGCCCGCCGTAACGGTGAGGGTGCCGCTGCCCGTCTGGTCGGCGGCGGTGAAGAGGCCGGACGCGTCCACAGTGCCCGCGGTGCCCTCCACGGACCAGGTAAAGCAGGTGTCCTGGGCGACCAGGGGGAGTTTTTTGTAAATGGCGTTGGCGGAGAGATCCATCGACTGACCGGGGGCCAGGGCGAGGGAGGTGACCGCTTTTCCGGTGGCCTCATGGGCCAGCAGGATGCGGTCCGGATCCGCGACCACCACGAGGGAGGCGCTGCCGGAGGCCTGGCCCGAAGAGGCGGTGACCACACTGAGCCCGGCGTTTTCCCCCGCCGTAAAGACGCCGTTCCCGTCCACGCTGCCGCCGCCGCTGGAGAGCGACCAGCGCACGGTGGGGCCGGCACGCATCGGATGCCAGGCCGAGTCCACCGGCGAGGCGATGAGGGGCTGGGCGGCGCCGGCCAGGAGGAGGTTTTCAGAGGGGGTGACGTAAAAGCTGCCCAGCACGCCCGTGGGGGAGAGGTGGGACACCAGGAAGATGGCGTTGGTGACCAGCCGCTGGGCGCCGTCCGAAGGGCTGTTAATCAGCGACATGGTGTCACTGTCGGGCAGTGTGGCGCCCAGGGTGGTGGAGCCGCCGCCGTCCAGACAGACCGCCTCCACGCAGTCCAGCTCCACCAGCCGCTGGCCCACCTGGGTGAGGGACGCGCCCACGCTGTGGCCGTTCTGACGCCCGTCGATGGTATAAAAGATGGTGGTGCCGTCCGCCCGGATGCCCACGGCGGAGCGGGCGACCTGCTCATTGGGCAGACCGCGCTCCACGACGCCGTCTGTGACCAGCTTGTACATGCCGCCCACGGCATACTGGGCCTCGTTCCACCGCGCGTCGGGGGAGGTAATATCCAAGTGTACGGTATCGCCCGGCTGGAGGGCGGCAAGCTCGGAGCGCAGCCAGGCGTTGCTCTGATTGTTGATGCTGATTACGAACTTGCCGTCGGGAATGTCCACGGCGCCTGTGGATTGGAGGACAGCGTCCACCGTGCAGGTGACCCGGCCGCCAACGCGCAGCTGGTCGGACTGGACGGCGGTGCGCGTTGTGGCGGCGCTGCCCGGTGTCTCTGAGGCGGGGGGCGCGGCAAGGTCGCCGGGGTCCGGATCATGGCCGCCTGGGTCGTCGGCGGACGGGTTGTCGTCGCCCGGTTCGGGCTCCGAAAGGCCGTCGGGGCTGTCGCTGATTAAGGCGGTGGAGGCGGTGTTGTCCGGAATGAGCACCTCCACTGTTTGCCCCAGGTTGTCCAGCACGGGGGTGAGAATGACGTCTACACCGGGCTGGGTGTTCTGGGTGCTCGGGCTGAAGTCGTCGGAAAAGAGCGTGTAGTTTCCGGCGATGGTGCGCACTTTATTGACGCCGCCCACAAGGAGGGTGTGGCCGGAGAAGGAGGCAGTGACCGTGAGCTGGGGCTTTCCGATGAAGGCGGTGCCGTCGCTCCGAAAGCCGACGGCGCAGAGACCGGCGTCGGAGGAGCGCAGCAGGCCGTCGGTGATCACCATCCCGGTGGGCGCGCCGGTGGCCATGACAAAATAGTCGCCGTTGACACCGCCCAGCACCCGCTTGCCCTCGGCGGACAGGGATTTGGCCAGGGAGGTCAGGGAGCTCTTGGAGAGGATGCGGTCTCCGAAGCCTACCACGGGGGAGACGTGGGCGCCGGGTGCATAAGTAAAGTAGTGCTCGGTGCGCAGGTCGGAGTATGTATGGCTCCAAAACAGCTGCGTGGTGAGGCTGGTGCCGCTGGAAAGGGGAATCCCATAGTCCAGGATTTCATTTCCCAGGGCCACGGAGGCCGACGCGGCGGGGCTGAAGGCCAGCAAAGCGGCAAGGGTCAGGGCGGCGGCGCGCATGCCAAATCGGTTCATGTAAGTCCTCCATAGAAACAGTGGGTGAAAGCAAAGATTGCCTTTTATGTTAACATAAAGCAGAGGAAAAGTAAACAGGAGCGCCCGCCGAAAAGATCGACGAATCACCTGAAAAAACTGGAAAAAGGGCGTGGATTTTCCCCCGGCGGCGGGGAAGAGAAAAAGGCGGCCCGCGGTGAAACGGGCCGTTAAAGGGCGGGCGGGGCGTCCTCCAGGCAGGAGAGCAGGTCGCTGATCAGCTGGTTGGAGACCAGGAAGCCGGTCGGGGTCAGACGCCAGCGGCTTCCATTTCGGCAGGACCAGCCGTGGGACTCGTAAAGGATGAGCTTGGCCTCCAGCGGGGCGAAGTCCAGCAGAAATTCCCGGCGGTACTCCCAGGCCTCCACCCCTTGGGCGGTGCGCAGGCGGAGCATCAGGTATTCGGCCGCCCGCTCCCTTTTAGAAATGCACCGGGCCTCATCCAAGGGAGGCCCCGCCCCTAAGACGCCGGAGATATAGGCCTCCAGATCACGGGGGTAGGAGTACCGGCGGCCGCGGAAATCCGAGTGGGCGCCGGGCCCAAAGCCCAGGTACTCCCGGCCCAGCCAATATTTGAGGTTGTGGCGAGACTCATGGCCCTCGGCCGCAAAGCTGGAGACCTCGTACTGCCGGTATCCGGCCTGGCGGAGGCGGGTGACCGCCCAGAGATACATATCGGCCTGGAGGTCGCTGTCGGGCAGGGGGGCGCCGTCCATCAGCCGGGCGGCCAGGGGGGTGCCGAGCTCCACCGTCAGCCCGTAGCAGGAGAGGTGGTCGGGCGCCAGGGCAATGGCCTGCTCCACCGTCTCCCGCCAGTCGGCCATTTCCTGGTTGGGGAGGCCGTAAATCAGGTCCAGACTCAGGCTTTTAAACTTGGCCTTCCGCGCGGCGGTCACGGCGGCCACGGTCTGGGCGAAGCTGTGCGGGCGGTGGAGGCCGCTTAAATGGCGGTCGTTGGCACTTTGCATGCCCAGTGAGATGCGGTTAAAGCCGGCCCGCCGCAGCCGGGAGAGAGACCTGTAGTCCGCGCTGTCCGGGTTGGCCTCCAGGGTGATCTCCGCGTTGCGGGTTAGGGCAAAACGGCGCTGGATCAGCCGGAGCAGCAGCCGCAGGCGCTTTTCACCAAAATAAGAGGGGGTGCCGCCGCCGAGATAGACAGTGTCCACCCGGCAGCCCCGGGTTGCCCTGGCCGCCCGCAGAAGATGGATGGCCAAGGCGTTCTGATAGGCGTCCATCCGGGCGTCCTGCCCTGCCAGGGAGTAAAAATCACAGTAGTCGCACTTGCTGCGGCAAAACGGAATGTGGAGATAGAGACCGAGAGAACCGGGCATTGGGTGACACCTCCTAACGTGTGGAGGGGCGGAAGAGGAACCGGCCGCCCCATAAGATTTGATTGCTTTTATTAAAACACGGAT
>CAYPZF010000091.1:0-4881 GCA_964415275.1 uncultured Oscillospiraceae bacterium
CGCGCATATCCACGTTGTGGTCCGCCAGGACGTTGGCCAGTTCCGCCAATTGGCCGGGCTTGTTCTCTAAGAATACGGAGATCTGCTTGATCATCAAAAAACCCCCTCCTTTTACTCAGTGCAGCTTACGGTTGTCAATCACGCGGACCGCCTTGCCCTCACTGCGGGTGATGCTCTTGGGCGCCACAAGATGCACATCGGCGTAGATGCCCAAGAGGCTCTTGAGGGCATCCTCCAGCGCCTTCTCCTGGCCGGACATGCCCCTGATAGTGTCGGAGAACTGCTGGGGCGGGATCTCCACGTTCACATCCAGGGTATCAAAGTTGTTGACCCGGTTTACGATAATCTGATAGTTGGCGGGGTAGCCGTGCTTCAAGAGCACCGCCTCAATCTGAGAGGGAAACACGTTGACGCCGCGGATGATCAGCATGTCGTCGGAGCGGCCCATGGGCTTGGCCATGCGGATGAGGGTACGGCCGCAGGAACAGGGGGTGCTGTCCAGAAGGCAAATATCTCTGGTCCGGTAGCGCAGCAGAGGAAAGGCCTCCTTGGTCAGAGAGGTGAACACCAGCTCGCCCTTTGTGCCCTCCGGAAGCGGCTCCCCGGTCTCCGGGTCGACGATTTCGGCCAAGAAGTGGTCCTCATTGATGTGCATGCCGCCCTGGGCGGAGCACTCAAAGGAGACGCCGGGGCCCGAGAGCTCCGTGAGCCCATAGATGTCGTAGGCCTTGATTCCCAGCTTATCCTGGAGGTCCTGACGCATACCCTCGGTCCACGCCTCGGCGCCAAAAATGCCGGCCCGCAGTTTAATCTGGTCCCGCAGGCCCTGCTCCGCCAGACTCTCCGCCAGGAAGGCGGCGTAAGACGGGGTGCAGCACAGGATGGTGGCGCCCAGGTCACACATAAACTGGAGCTGGCGCTCGGTATTGCCCGAGGACATGGGAAGGGTGAGACAGCCCACCTTGTGGGAGGCGCCGTTGAGGCCGGGGCCGCCGGTAAATAAGCCATAGCCGTACGAGATTTGACACACATCCTCATGGGTGCCGCCCGCGGCCACGATGGCCCGGGCGCAGCAATCCTCCCACAGGTCGATGTCATGCTGGGTGTAAAAAGCCACCACACGGCGCCCGGTGGTTCCGGAGGTGGACTGAATCCGCACACAGTCCCCCAGGGGCCGGGCCAACAGTCCGTAGGGGTAGGCGTCCCGCAGGTCGTCCTTGGACAAAAAGGGCAGCTTGTGCAGGTCGGCCACGCCACGGATGTCCTCGGGCGTGACCCCCGTTTCCTCCATCTTCGCGCGGTAATAGGGCACGTTGTCGTAGACATGGCGCACCTGTTTGACGAGGCGCTCATCCTGCAGGGCGCGGATCTGTGCCCGCGGCATGGTTTCAATTTCCGGTTGGTAGCAGCGATCCATTCACTGATTCAATCCTTTCCATATGCCGGGAGGGGGGATAGCGGCGCGTGCCCCCCTGGCGCGATTTGTTTGTTACCCTCTGCCAAGGGCGAACGCCCGGTCGTTGACCTCCCATGTGGCGCTGGGGACGATGGCGTGCATGGCATCCAGCCAGGCCTGCTCGTCGAACTCGAAATAGCGGGACAGGCGTCCCATGAGCACCATGTTGACCGCCTTGGAGGAGCCTGCCTGCTCGGCCAGAGAGAGGGCGTCCATGGCATCCACAGCCACGCCCAGCGCCTCCATCTTTTCAATGAGCCGGTCTGGATAGACCGCGGCGCCGATGATAACGGGCATGGGATCGATCTCCTGGGTGTTCACGATGATCCTTCCGCCCGGCTTGAGGAAAGACAGCCAGCGGGCAGCCTCCAGCTTTTCAAAGGAGACAATCGCATCGGCCTCTCCCTTGTCGATGACCGGGGAGTATACCTTCTCGCCAAAGCGGACGTAAGTGACCACGCTGCCGCCGCGCTGGCTCATGCCGTGGACCTCGGACACCTTCACATCCAGCCCCTTTTCCATCAGGAGCTGGCCCAAAAGTTTACTGGCCAACAGGGAGCCCTGGCCCCCAACGCCGACAATCATAACATTTTTCGTCATTTTGACACCTCCTGGCCAACCAGCGCGTCAAACACGCACAGTTGCTGACACACGCCGCAGCCCACACACAGGGTGGCATCCACAGCGGCTTTGTCGTTCTTCATGCTGATTGCGGGACAGCCCAGCTTCATACAGGCCTTGCAGTTTCTGCACTTTTCAATGTCCACCGTGAGGGCGGGCTTTGCCTTTACGTACTTGAGCAGGGCACAGGGCCGCCTGCTGATGATGACCGACGGCCCATCGACGGCCAGCTCCTCCCTGACGGCCGTGTCGCAGGCCTTCAGGTCGTAGGGGTCCACCACGCGGACGCGGCGGAATCCCATGCCGGCACAGAGGGCCTCCAGGTCCACCTTTCCGGCGGGGTCGCCGTGGAGGTTCAGTCCGGTGGTGGGATTCTGCTGGTGACCGGTCATGCCGGTGATGGAGTTGTCCAGAATGATCACCGTGGAGTTGCTCTGGTTATAGGCAACGTTGGCAAGACTGGTCATGCCCGAGTGCATGAAGGTGGAGTCGCCAATGACGGCGACAGTCTTCCCCTCGCTCTCGGCGCCCAGAGCCTTGTTGAACCCGTGGAGGGAACTGATGGACGCGCCCATGCAGGCAGTCACATCAATGGCGGACAGGGGCGCCGCGGAGCCCAGGGTATAGCAGCCGATGTCGCCCATCACGGTGCACTTGTTCTTGTTCAGGGTGTAGAACAGGCCGCGGTGGGGGCAGCCGGCGCACATGACGGGGGGACGGGGCGGAATGGTGTCTTCCAGCGACACACCCTTTACCGTCTCCTTGCCCAGCCGCTCCGCCACTAGGTTCTGAGAGAACTCCCCCTCCATGGGGAACAGCTCTTTTCCGGTGACGGCCAGGCCCAGGCGGAGACAGTGGTTTTCGATGATGGGGTCCAGCTCCTCCACCACCACCAGCTTCTCCACCTTGGAGGCAAACGAGCGGATCAGCTGCTCCGGCATGGGGTTGATCATGCCCAGCTTCAGGATGCTCACTTCGTCCCCCATCGTCTCCTTCACGTACTGATAGGAGGTGCTGTCGGTGATAATGCCCAGCGCGGTGCCGCCCCACTCAACGCGGTTGAGGGGCGTGGTCTCGGCATAGGCGATGAGGTCACGGGTGCGCTGCTCCACCACAGGGTGGCGGCGGATGGCGTTGCCCGGCATCATCACATACTTGGCGATGTTTTTCTCATAGGGCTTTACCGGGCGCTCCTCCCGCTCCCCCGGCTCGACGATGCTCTGAGAGTGGGAGACCCGGGTACACATCTTGATGAAGACCGGCGTATCGAAGGCCTCGGAGATGTCGTAAGCGGTCTTGGTGAAGGAGAGGGCCTCGGCGGAGTCCGCCGGCTCCAGCATGGGGAGCTTGGCGGCGATGGCATAGTGCCGGGAATCCTGCTCGTTCTGAGAAGAATGCATTCCGGCATCGTCCGCCACGGCAATGACCATGCCGGCATTCACGCCGGTGTAAGAGATGGTGAACAGCGGGTCCGCGGCCACATTGAGGCCCACGTGCTTCATAGCGCAGAAAGAGCGCTTCCCCGCCAGGCTGGCGCCGAACGCCGTCTCCATGGCCACCTTCTCGTTGGGCGCCCACTCACAATAGATTTCTTCATACTGGGCCGCAGACTCGGTAATCTCGGTGCTTGGAGTGCCCGGATAGCTGGATGCCACGCAGCAGCCCGCTTCGTATAAGCCACGCGCAACCGCATCGTTTCCTAACATGAGCTGTTTCAAAGTGCATTCTTCCTTTCTAATGTAAAACTCGCGGAGAACCAGGCGGGGAGGGCGCCCCGCGTAAAGATACCCTGTTATGAGCGGCTCTGCGCGGCCACAAGGCTGGCCCCGCCGTACCGCTCCCGCAGCTTAGGCTTTTCAATCTTCCCCGTCGGATTGCGGGGTACTTGGGCGAAAATCACCTTGCGGGGGCGCTTATATCTGGGCAGCGCGGTGCAGAACCCCTCGATTTCGGCAATGCTGCACCGGTGGTCCGGCTTGCACTCGATAATGGCGGCGGCCATCTCCCCCAGCCGCTTGTGGGGCAGGCCAATGACGGCCACGTCCTTCACGGCGTCGTGGGTGCGCAGGAAATTCTCAATTTCCACGGGATAGATGTTCTCGCCGCCGCTGATGATCACATCCTTTTTGCGGTCCACCAAGTAGATAAACCCATCCTCGTCCTCCTGCGCCATATCGCCGGTGTAGAGCCAGCCGTCGTGGAGGACCTGGGCGGTAGCCTCGGGGTCCCGGTAATAGCACCGCATCACGCCGGGGCCCTTCACGGCCAGCTCCCCCACCTCCCCTCTGGGGACCGGCACGCCCTGTTCGTCGATGACCTTAGCCTCCCAGCCGTGACCGGGCAGGCCGATGGCCCCCACCTTCCCGATGTTGTCCACCCCCAGGTGGACACAGCCCGGTCCCGTGGATTCGGAGAGACCGTAATTGGTGTCGTAAAGATGGGCGGGGAAATACTCCTTCCACCGTTTGATCATGCTGGGCGGGACTGGCTGGGCGCCGATGTGCATGAGCCGCCATTGGGAGAGGGTATAGTCATTCAACCGGATGGCACCCCTGTCCAGCGCGTCCAGAATGTCCTGGGCCCAGGGCACCAGCAGCCACACAATGGTACATTTCTCGTTGGAGACCGCGTCCATAATCCACTGGGGGCTCACGCCGCGCAGCAGCACGGCCTTGGAGCCGGAAAGGAGGCTGCCAAGCCAGTGCATCTTGGCGCCGGTGTGGTAAAGGGGCGGAATGCAGAGAAAAACATCGTCCTTGGTCTGGCTGTGGTGGGTCTGTTCGGTCCGGGCGGCGTGGGACAGG
>CAYPZF010000092.1:0-4876 GCA_964415275.1 uncultured Oscillospiraceae bacterium
TTTGTGTCATGATCAGTTTCACCGTTAAAAAACAAGTTCAATGCTTTCAGTACATTTGATTTACCCACATCGTTATTGCCGACAAAAACGGTATATTGACTCATATTAAGATGACAATTTAATATTGAGCGAAAGTTTTTAATTGCAATTTCTTCGATTATAAGCACATCAATACACCTCAATTTATTTTCAGGATAACATAATAGGCACAATACAGCCTTGGCCAGATTGTGGCATCATTGCAAAAACCGCATCACCGACCATATAAAAAACCGCACAGATAACTGTACGGCTGGCTGTGGTCGGGCACAAAGCCCACCGTTAATTTATTATAGTTGAAAAACCCAGATTTTACAATGTAATTGTCGATGAATACCTGAATCTACGATTTTAGACCCCGTTAGGGATGGGTTAGGGATTTACGCTTACGGCGGCGGAATTTTTTCCGTCGCCGAAAAATTTTTCCTATCCCTAACCGGGCAAATCAATTTGGGATGGCTCTTTAAAAAACAAACTTAAAACGCAGAAAAACCGCCTAATTAGGCGGTTTTTCAAGGAAAAATGGTCGGAGTGACAGGATTCGAACCTGCGGCATCCTGCTCCCAAAGCAGGCGCGCTACCAACTGCGCTACACCCCGATTTTAATTTTCGGGCCACGGACCGGTCATATGCGCCTTGCGTCGCCGGCTGGTCCGCCCGGATATGAGTCAACGCTCATATCCGGGCGAACCGCAGGGCGGAACGCTGTGACGCCGTGAAGGCATGGCTCCAATGGCATCATGCGTCATGTTCTTCGGTTGTCCCGCAAGGGGCGGGAAAAACGACTGAACTGGAAGCGTGGCAGCCACTTTGCGGATATTATACTCTGTCTATTTGGCATTTGCAAGAGAAAACGCGCTCCCCTACCACTCGTGGCGAACCACCGGTGTACGGGCGGCGGCTGTCTCATCGGGCCGTCCCACCACAGTGGTCCGCGGCGCCGCGTGGGCGGTTTCCGGCGATTTGCGGGCGGCCTCCAGAATGTCCAGCAGGATATCACAGGCCGCGTCCAGCGTCTCAATCGACTCGGTTTCCGTGGGCTCAAACATCAGCGCCTCTTGAACGATAAGCGGAAAATACATGGTGGGCGGGTGAATGCCCCAGTCCAGCATGTTCTTGGCAATGTCCAGCGCCGAGACCCCGGTCTCCCGTTTTAAGGGCTCCATACTGACCACGAATTCGTGCATACAGAAGCCCGGATAGACGTCCGGATACCCGCCCTCCGTCAGCCTCTTCTTCATATAGTTCGCGTTGAGCACAGCCCCCTCCGCCGCGGCCCGGATGCCGTCTGCGCCCAGAGACAGAATATATGTGAGGGCCTTCACCACCACGGCAAAGTTGCCGTAGAAGGCCTTCACCTGGCCGATGGAGTCCGGCCCCGGCGTCTCTCCCAGGGCGGAAGCCGGCAGATAGGGCGCCAGCATGGCCTTACAGCCCACCGCGCCGCTGCCCGGCCCGCCGCCTCCGTGGGGCGTGGCAAAGGTCTTGTGCAGATTCAGATGCAGCACATCAAAGCCCATGTCCCCCGGCCGGGCAACCCCCATCACCGCGTTGAGGTTGGCCCCATCGTAGTAGGTGAGGCCCCCGGCGGCATGGACAATCTCCGTAATCTCCAGGATGTTCTTGTCAAAGAGACCCACGGTATTGGGGTTGGTGAGCATCAGTGCGGCGGTATCCGCCCCGGCGGCGGCCCGCAGCGCCTCCAGGTCCACCAGTCCGTCCTCTGTGGAGGGGATGGTCACAACCGTGTAACCCGCCATGGTGGCGGTGGCCGGGTTGGTGCCGTGGGCCGAGTCGGGCACCAGCACCTTGGTGCGGCTCTCCTGGCCCGTGGCCTTGTGGTGTGCCTTAATCAGCAGCAGCCCGGCAAACTCTCCGTGGGCACCGGCGGCAGGCTGGAAGGTCATCGCGTCCATGCCGGTCACCTCACACAGGAGCTCGGCGGCCAGGCTGTAGACCCTCCGGCACCCGGCAACGGTGTGGGCGGGCTGCAGGGGGTGGATGCCGGAGAATCCGGGCAGCGCGGCCATCTCCTCAGAGAGCTTCGGATTGTACTTCATGGTGCAGGAGCCCAGAGGGTAAAATCCGTCGCACACACCGAAGGCGCGGCGTGCCAGCGCGGCGTAATGGCGGGACAAATCGCTCTCCGTCACCTCCGGAATCCGGGCGGGCCGCTGCCGGCAAGCCTCCTGAGGCGGGGCTCCGGCGGGAACGTCTAGGGGCGGGAGGATCTCATTGCGCCGGCCGGGCCGGCTCTTTTCAAAAATCAGGTCCATGTTCCGCACACCTCCTCAACGATGGCCAGCGCCCGCTCCAGTGCCTGCCTGGTGCACATCTCGGTCACGCACCAGAGGACACCGCTGCCCTCCAGAGGCAGGCCGCCCAAGATGCCCTCCCGCTCCAGCGCCGTGAGCACAGCTTCGGACGGGACGGGAAGCTCGGTGACAAACTCATGGAAGAACGCGCCGGAATGGCGGAGGGACACACCGGGCACCTTGCAGAGCTGCTCCGCAAACCAGTGGGCCTTGGCCCAGCACTGCTCCCCCACCTGACGCAGTCCGTCGGGCCCCATCAGGTTGAGGTACACGGAGGCGGTGAAGGCGCACAGGGCCTGGTTGGAGCAGATGTTGGAGCTCGCCTTCTCCCGGCGGATGTGCTGCTCCCTGGCCTGCAGGGTGAGCACAAAGGCCCGTCTCCCCTCCCCGTCTGTGGTCTGTCCCACGATGCGGCCGGGCAGCTTGCGCAGCATGGCCTTCTTGGTCGCCATAAAGCCCAGATAGGGCCCGCCCCAGCTGAGGGGCAGCCCCAGGGGCTGGCCCTCTCCCACGGCGATGTCCGCCCCCCACTCTCCCGGGCTTTTCAGCACGCCCAGGGTGGAGGGGTTGACGCCGAGGATGAGCTTGGCTCCGGCGCTGTGGGCAAGCTCCGCCGCCCTGTCGGGCTGCTCCAGCTGGCCGAAGAAGTTGGGCTGCTCCAGGTAGACACAGGCGGTCGTGTCGGTCATAAGGGACTCCAGCGCCTCCAGGTCGGTGACCCCGTCCCGGGCGGGCACCACAATCACCTTGCTGCCCACACCGGCGCAGTAGGTGCGGATGGTGGCCAGCGTATCCGGATGGACAGCGGCGGAGACCAGCGCGGCCGTCCTCCTGCGCTCCCGGCACATGGCCACCGCCTCGGCGGCGGCGCTGGCTCCGTCATACACCGACGCGTTGGCGGCCTCCATGCCGGTGAGCTCGCAAATCAGGGTTTGGAATTCAAAAATGGCCTGTAGCACACCCTGGCTGATTTCGGCCTGGTAGGGGGTGTAGGCGGTGACAAAGGGCTCCTTCGCCGCGATGCGGGTCACCGCGGCGGGAATATAGTGGTGATAGGCGCCCGCCCCCCGCAGGATGGTGGAAAAAACAGTGTTTTCTCCGGCAAGGCCCTCTACAAGCCGACGCACCTCCAGCTCCGACTTGGCGTCGGGGAGCCGGAGCGCGTCCCGCAGGAAGACCTGTTCCGGCACAGCGGCGTAAAGCCCGCGGACGTCGGACAGCCCCAGGGTGTCCAGCATCCGTTTTTGGTCTGCCGCCGTGTTGGGCAGAAATCCTCCCATGGCCTACTCCCCCTCCAGGGTCGCCAGATAGGCCCCGTATTCCTCCGCTGTGAGCAGCTCTCCCCGCTGGGAGACGCCGTCCACCAGGATGAACCAGGCCTCGTAGGGGTTCTCGTTGACAAGCTGCGGGGCGTCCAGCAGCTCCTCATTGATGGCGGACACCACGCCGGTCACCGGGCAGTAGACGTCGGAGACCGCCTTTACCGATTCAATGTCGCCCAGCGTCTGGCCGGCCGCCATCTCGTCCCCCGCGCAGGGCAGATTGATAAACACGATGTCCCCCAGCTTCTCCTGGGCGTAGTCGGTGAGTCCGATGGTGGCGGTGTCCCCTTCAAATCTCACCCATTCATGGGATTTGGCGTACAGCAGATCGACAGGAATATTCATTACAATCGCTCCTTTTTTATCTGTAAAATCTCTTGGATGGGTCGGCCGCCGGCCCTTCCGGCTGAGGTTATCCTCTTTTATAAAACGGGGTCTTTACCACCTCGGCGTCTACCCGGCGCCCCCGGACGTCCACCGAGAGCGGCGTGCCCGGCTCCTTACAGGCCGCGTCCACCAGGGCCATAGCCATCGCATGTCCCAGATAGGGGCAGTGGGTGCCCGAGGTGACCATCCCCACCTGCTTCTCCCCATCGTAGACCGGGCAGTCCTCCCGGGCAATGCCGCGCCCAACCATCTTCAGGCCAACCCGGCGGCGGGAAACAGGCCGGGCCTGCTCCAGCGCGGCCTTGCCGATAAAGTCCGGCTTATCCAGTTTGACAAAGATACCCAGCACCGCCTCGTAAGGGTTGATTTCCTCGGAGAGCTCATGCCCGTAGAGCGGCATGGAAGCCTCCAGGCGCAGCGTGTCCCGCGCGCCCAGGCCGCAAGGAATCAGGCCCTGATCCCGGCCCGCCTCCATGAGCGAATCCCAGAGAGCGGGCCCGTCCTGGGCGGCGCAGTAGAGCTCAAAGCCGTCCTCCCCCGTGTATCCGGTGCGGGAGATAAAGCAGGCCATGCCGCCCACGGCACCCCGCGGGATGGCGGTGTAGCCCTTTTCCGGAATGTCCCCGGTGAGCTTCCGCAAAACGGCCTCCGCCTGAGGGCCTTGGAGGGCCAGCAGGACCACCTGGTCCGAGATGTCCTCCAGAGTACAATCCCCCGTCAGGTGGCGTTCCATCCACGCCATGTCCTTTTCTCTGTTGGCGGCGTTGACCACGATGAAGTAGCAGATCTCATTGACCCGGTAGACAATGAGAT
>CAYPZF010000093.1:0-4872 GCA_964415275.1 uncultured Oscillospiraceae bacterium
CGCCCAAAATACTTGGCTGGAGACGGCCCGGGAAGATAGGTAGTGCCAACACAAAAAGCGGAGACAAGATGTTCTTGTCTCCGCTTTTTCTTTGCACACAGGCTGCGCCCGGTGAGGCCGGGCGGCAGGGGGGGGGTACACCAATCAAACATACATTTGAACAGATATATGAGATGATAAGGCAGGTTCCCTATGGGCGCGTCACCACGTATGGTCAGGTGGCCAGGCTCGTGGGCAACCCGCGCCTCTCCCGCGTGGTGGGGTATGCCATGAGCAGCTGCCGCTTTGATGACGTACCGTGCCACCGGGTGGTCAATCGCCTGGGCCAAACGGCGCCGTCCTTTGATACCCAGCGCCTTCGGCTGGAGATGGAGGGCGTTGCCTTTACAGACAGCGGGCGTGTGCCCTTGGAGCGCTTTATGTGGTACGGGCCCCCCGGCGGGGAGAAGCTATAGCGCGCCGCTCACGCCTGGGGCGGCGTGGGCGGCTTTTTGCCGGTGGGGGGCTCCATGGAGTCGAACACCGATTTCGCGGAGGCGCAGAGACCCGCGAGCCCCTGGATCTCAGAGGGGATGATGATTTTGGTAGCCCGGCCGTCGGCGGCGGCCTGGAAGGCCTCCAGGGCCTTGAGCTTGACCACCTGATCGTTGGGGTTGGCCTCGTTCAGGAGCTTAATGGCGTCGGCCATGGCCTGCTGGACCTTCACAATCGCCAGGGCCTGGGCTTCCGCCTCCATGATCTTTGCCTGTTTGGCGGCATCCGCCCGGAGAATCACAGACTCTCGGTCGCCCTCGGCCACCAGAATCTGGCTCTGCTTTTGACCTTCGGCCTGGAGGATGGATTCACGGCGCTCACGCTCCGCCTTCATCTGCTTCTCCATGGCGTCCTGAATCTCTCTGGGCGGAATGATGTTCTTGAGCTCCACCCGGGCCACCTTGATGCCCCAGGGGTCGGTGGCCTCGTCCAGCAGGACGCGCATTTTGGAGTTGATGATGTCGCGGCTGGTGAGGGTCTGGTCCAGCTCCAGGTCACCGATGATATTGCGCAGGGTGGTGGCGGAGAGGTTTTCAATGGCGTTCATGGGGTGCACCACCCCGTAGGTGTAGAGCTTGGGGTCGGTAATCTGGAAATAGAGTACGGTGTCAATCTGCATGGTGACGTTGTCCTTGGTGATCACAGGCTGGGGCGGAAAGTCCACCACCTGCTCCTTCAGGGAGACGGTCTTGGCGATCCGCTCGATAAAGGGGATTTTAAAGTGGATGCCCACGCCCCAGACCGTTCGGAACGCGCCCAGCCGCTCCAGCACATAGGCGTTGGACTGCTGCACAATGACGATGTTCCTGGCCAGTATGACAAGGAGCAGGACAATCAGAACCACCGGGACAAAGTACGAAGAGATGACCAGTAAAAGATTAGGCATGAAATATCCTCCTATTCGGGCTGTGGGGAAGCGTCCTCCGCGGTAACGAATACTTTTACACCTTCGATACGCAGCACACGCACCTTGGTGCCAAGGGGGATGACGGTATGTTCCTGATCGCTCCTGGCGCTCCAAATGTTGCCGGCGACGGAGACCAGGCCTTGGCCGCGCAGATTGTCCACCTCCTCAGTGACCACGGCTTCAGCGCCGATGATCCGGTCCGCGTTGGTGGGCTGGACCTTTGGAATCAGGTATTTACGCGCCAGGGGGCGGGCCAGCAGCATAGAGATGAGGGAGACCGCCGCGAATGCAACGATTTGGAGCCAGAGTGAGTCGTTCAGCGCGGAGATGACCAGCGCCACAAGAGCGCCCGCCGCAAACCAGATAGAGGCCAGCCCCACGGTGACGGCCTCCACCACGCCGAATACGATGAGAGCCGCGAGCCAAAAAAGACTCATTGTCATGGCGGTTTCTCCTTTCCGGTGTCCCAGGGATGAGGGGTCAGAGATCAAGTATAGTATAGCATATTCTGTGCCAAAACACCAGAAAAATTGAGGGCGGGCGGGGACGACATATATTGGATGAGGCAGCGGTGCGGCAAAGCGGAAAAAGATGCGGGAATGGTTTGCCAAGCGGGGGGAAATCGGATATACTAAAACGCAACTGACAAAAAATGACCTCGGGGAAGAAATGGAGCGCTGATGATGGCGGAACACCTCACGTTCGCGGTGCCTACCTTGTTTGGCCTGGAAGGATTGGCCGCTGACGAGCTGCGGCGGCTTGGGATGGCGGAGGTCCGCGCGGAAAACGGGCGGGTCTTTTGTACGGGCGGGCTTGCGGACATTCCGCGGCTCAATGTCGGGCTGCGCACCGGAGAGCGGGTGCTGGTTGTGCTGGGGACCTTCCCGGCCATGGATTTTGAAGCGCTTTTTGAGGGGACACGCACCCTGCCTTGGGAGTCTGTGATTCCGGTTCAGGGCATGTTCCCAGTCAAGGGGTACAGCCTCAATTCCACCCTCCGATCAGTGCCTGCCTGCCAGTCCATCATAAAAAAGGCGGTGGCCGCCCGGCTGGGAAGCCGGTACGGCATAGAGACCCTCCCTGAAACGGGGGCTGTCTACCAGGTCCAGTTCTCTATTCTGAAGGATACGGCCTCCCTCATGCTGGACACCTCAGGGGCGGGGCTCCATAAGCGGGGCTACCGCGCGGTGGGGGTGGCCGCCCCGCTGCGGGAGACCCTGGCGGCGGCCATGGTGCTGCTCTCCCGCTATCGGGGGAGGGACCCCTTTTGCGACCCCTTCTGCGGCTCCGGCACCATTCCCATTGAGGCGGCGCTGATTGCGAAGAACCGGGCGCCGGGGCTTTCCCGCTCCTTTGCGGCCCAGAGGTGGGATGTGATTCCCTCCGGCGCCTGGCTGGACGCGGCGGATGAGGCGATAGGCAGGGAGTATGACGGTGACTATGACATCTGGGGCGGAGACCTCGACCCAAGGGCCATTGAAATTGCCAGGCACAACGCGGCCCAGGCCGACGTGGAGGACCTGGTGCGCTTTGAGCAGGCGGACGCGGGTGCTTTTTCCCGCACCGAGCCCTATGGCCGCATTGTAACCAACCCGCCTTATGGGGAGCGGATCATGGAGCGGGCGGAGGCGGAGGCCCTCTATGAGACCTTTGGCAAGGCCGTGGCGGCGCTGCCCGCAGGGTGGCGCATCTCCCTGCTCTCCTCCCATACGGAGTTTGAACGTACCTTTGGAAGGCAGGCGGATAAAAAGCGGAAGCTGTACAATGGCATGATCAAATGCGACCTATTCATGTATGGGAAGTGAGGCGCCGCGGATGAAGCACTTTTTTATTGTTAACCCCAAGGCGGGGAAGTATGACCGCAGCCGGGAGGTGGCGGACAAGGTAAAGCAGGTGATGGCGCGCCGCCCGCTGGACTGGGAGATCGCATACACCCAGGCACCGGGCCACGCCACCGCCCTGGCCCGGGAGGCCGCCGGGTCGGGGGACCGTGTGCGGATCTACGCCTGCGGCGGAGACGGGACGCTGAACGAGGTGGCCAATGGCGCGGCGGGCTGTGAGAACGCCGCTGTGACCCACTATCCCATCGGGTCCGGCAATGATTTTATCAGACTGTTTGGCCCGGACGCCCCCCTTTTTTACGACCTGGGAGAGCTGGTGGAGGGTGTAAGCGCGCCGCTGGACTTAATCGACTGCAACAGCCGGCTGGCCATTAATATCTGCTCGGTGGGGCTGGATGCCCGGGTGGGGCTGGCCGTGGCCGACTTCAAGCGCCTGCCGCTGGTGACCGGCCCGGTGGCCTATCAGCTCTCGCTCATGACCCATGTGGTGCGGGGCATCCACCGCTTTTACAGGGTGACGGTGGATGGCGAGCGGTTTGACGGACGGTTTACCCTTCTCTGCGCCTGCAACGGCCAGTATTACGGCGGCGGTTTTCACCCCACGCCGGACGCCCTCCCCGACGACGGCCTGCTGGATTTCCTTTTGGTAAAGGGGGTTTCCCGGCTGACCGCGGCCTCTGTGGTGGGCAAGTACGCCAAGGGACAGGCCGCCTCCTACCCGCAGTACATCACCATTCGGCGCGGAAAAGAGATGACCGTGGAGTGCGAAACGATGAGCCGCGTCAATGTAGACGGGGAGCGCCTGGACGCAAATTCGCTCTCCTTCCGCCTGTCTGCTAAAAAGCTAAACTTTTTTTATCCGGTTGGGACGCACTGGAACCCGGCACTGAGAAGAAGAAAATATGAAATTGATAGGTAGTGAACGAAAAAGAGAGATTAGAGGATAAAGAAGGAGCTAAATTAAAATAGAGCAGATATTTTTCATAAAACAAGAAGAATTTGGCTAAAATACCAGTTGCGGAAAAGAATAAATAAGGGTATTATAATAAGTGTATTAGCACTCTTGATAAACGAGTGCTAATACACTTCGTAAATTGCATGGATAACACCAAACGATATGAAGGAGGTAACATTATGAAACTCAAACCCCTTGCGGACAAAGTGGTTGTAAAAACCCTGGAAGCGGAAGAGACTACAAAGGGCGGCATCATTCTCACCGGTGCGGCCAAGGAGAAGCCCGAGGTGGCTGAAATCATCGCCGTGGGTCCCGGCGGCCTCGTGGACGGCAATGAAGTCACTATGACTGTCCAGGTGGGCCAGAAGGTCATCACCAGCAAGTACACCGGTACGATGGTTAAAATGGACGGCGAGGAATATCTCATTGTCCGCCAGAGCGATATCTTGGCCGTGGTGGAATAACATAGCACGCACGATGGACGCCCCCTCTGCATACAGCGGGGACAACGGTAAGTTTTATTTATATTTATAGTAGGAGGTAATTTGTACTATGCCGAAGCTGCTTTGCTACGGTGAGGAAGCCCGACGCGCCCTGGAGCGCGGCGTCAATCATCTCGCCGATACCGTGAAAAT
>CAYPZF010000094.1:0-209 GCA_964415275.1 uncultured Oscillospiraceae bacterium
TGATATTACCGCACAGGTACATCCACACGAGGAGAATGATCACCGAGGCCAGGGAGCCGTAGACAAGGGAGTACCGGGTGGATTCCCCCATAAACCAGGAGAAGAGGATGGACGCCCCCACCAGCACCAGGGCCGAGAACGCGGCCCCCGGCAGCACGGCGGGCCGGGGCTTGCTGGGCGGAAGGGTGGCCCGGTAGATCAGCAAGGGA
>CAYPZF010000094.1:219-4858 GCA_964415275.1 uncultured Oscillospiraceae bacterium
AATAAAGAGGAAGAGCAGCCCCAGGAGCAGGAGGAACCGCATCCGCGGCCACTCCCCCACAAAGATGTCCACCATGAGGAACTGCTCCAGCATACGAAAAAACCACCCTCCGGTAATGATGAGGGCCATGGAGGCGTAGATGGTAACCAGCAGAATCACGGAAAACCCGATGCTGGCCAGCACACGGCAAAACCCCCGAACGCACCTCTGCTCGTAAATTTCCTCCATCACGCTCATCAGGGAGCGGACAGCGGCGGAGGCCGAGACGATGGTCATGCCTATCCCGGTCAGGAGCAGTCCCGGGGACTGATTTTCCGTGATATAGGAGATATAATCCCCCAAAATCTCCAGGCTCTCCTTCGGGATCACCGCCGCGGCGGTGTCCATTGCCATGTTCACGTCCAGATTCAGCTGGCCGATTAGGGCATTGACACAGATCAGAAGGGGAAAAAAGGAGAGCACGAGGAAATACGTCAGCTCCGCGGCCGAGCGGGAGACGTTTCTGTCAAAGTAGACAAAGGCCACTTCACGCACGAACCGCACCGGTGAAGACTCCCATATCGCTTTCATGTTCCGCCCCCCTCCATACACAAGCATACCATATACAGCGCGCGAAAAACAGCGCCCGCCCCGGCGGACAGGCTTTCATATCCCGCCCCCCTCCCGCATAGAGTTAGGGTGGGAGGAAATGACTTATGAAACAAACGACAAAACACAATCTTTTGCGGGCCGTCCGGCGCGTTGCCGCGCTTTTTCTCGCCACGCTCACGGTTTGGGTTCTCATCCTGACCGCCAATGTGGAGTCCGCTACGGCCGTCCTGCGGGATCTGGGCGCCCGCCCCGCCTTTGTGACCACACTGCTGCAGACCGAGCTGGGCGAGACCGGCATGCCGGGCGCCGGCCCGTGGGACGAGCTGGGCCGCTGGCAGCGGCTGGCCCTCAGCCAATCCCCCACCCTGCACTGGGGAAAGGACGCCGTGTCCGCCCTGCGGGAGGGGAAAAGCGGTCTCCTTCCCGAAACACCCACTCCGGTGGAGCCCGACGACCTGGAGGAGTCCTACGACCTGCCTGACCCGGTGACCGCGCCCGAGGGCATCGTAGAGCGCACCCTGGGCCCCTCCAGCTCCGTGCGCTATGACCAGGGCGACGGGGTATACGTCTACAACCGCACCTCTCAGGCCGTGGACATCCCCGCCATGGCCCAGGCGGAGGTCTCCATCTCCCTGGGGGAAGGCGACGGCCCCAGCATCCTCATCATGCATACCCACGGCAGCGAGGCCTACGCCATGGAGGGCACCGACATCTACACCGAGACCGACACCGCCCGCACCACCGACAACAAGTATAACGTGGTCCGCGTGGGGGATGAGATGGCCCGGGTCTTCACCGACCTGGGGCTCTCAGTCATCCACGACACCAATTTGTACGACTACCCCGTCTACAGCGGCTCCTACGACCGCTCGAAGGCGGCGGTCACTGAATATCTTGCGCAATATCCCTCCATAAAAATCGTCCTGGACATCCACCGGGACGCCTTGGTGGCCGACGACGGCACCATCTATAAGGCCGTGACCACCATAGACGGAGAGAAAGCCGCCCAGGTGCTCTTGGTGGTGGGCACCGACGACAGCGGCCTGAGCCATCCCAGCTGGCGGGAGAACCTCACTCTGGCGGTGCAGATTCAGAAGGCCATGAACGCCCTCTGGCCCAACCTGGCCCGGCCCATCACCCTGCGCACGTCCCGGTTCAACCAGCAGCTCACCACCGGCTCTCTCCTGGTGGAAATTGGCTGTCACGGCAACTCCCTGCAAGAGGCGCTGCGGGGCGCCCGCTGCTTCGCCCGAGCGGCGGCCCAGGTGCTCCTGCCCCTCCAATAATCAGGCGAACACCACCTGCACCAGCACCATGTAGAGGGCGGTCCCGCCCCCAATGCTGAGCAGCAGATTGTGGCGCCACTTGTGCGCCAGCACAACAAACGCCGCCGCCAGGAACTCCGGCGCCCCGTGGGGAGCCTGGAGGACGGACACCGACTTAAAGCAGTACACCACCAGCATCCCGATGACCGCGTAGGGGAGCGCCGCCCCCAGATAGGATACAAAGGGGGGGATTTCCTTCCCCGCCGGGAAGAGCAAAAAGGGAATGATCCTGGTGAGCAGGGTTGCCGCGGCAATCAGCAGCACCGTGAGCAGAACCTGCGGCATTGTCATTGGGCTGCCTCCTTCTTCCCGGCCGCGGTCACCGACGCCTCCAGCCTGCCCCGCAGCGCGGTCAGACTGAGGAAAATGCCGATCATCGCGCAGATAATAAACCTGTCCGGCCCCGCCAGCCACAGGCAGAGCGCTGTAACCGCCAGCCCCAGAAGGGCGGGGATGCGGCTCTTCGCACTCTCCCACTGCTCCACGAAAATGACAATGAAGAGGGCGGTCATGGCAAACTCTATGCCGGTGGCGTCAAAGCGCAGCACCGAGCCCGCCACCGCGCCCAGGGCGGACCCGAAAATCCAATAGCCGTGGTTCAGCAGGGAGATAAAAAACAAAAACCAGTTTTTATCCGTCTCTGGGGGCGGCTCCACCGAGCATAGGAGAGAGTATGTCTCGTCCGTGAGGGCAAAGGCGACATACCACCGGCGTTTTCCCATCTCCTTCACCTTGTCCAGGATAGAGAGCCCGTAAAAAAGGTGCCGGGCATTCACCGCCAGCGTCACGGCGACGGCGTTGAGGGGGTGAAACGGCGCGGTCAGCAGCCCGATGGCCACAAACTGCCCAGAGCCCGCGTAGATGGCAAGGCTCATCACCACCGCCAGCCAGGCGGGAAACCCCTGGGTGGTGAGCAGTACGCCAAAGGCCACCCCCAGGAACAGGTAGCCCAAAAACACCGGCAGCGTGTATGGAAGCGCCGCTTTAAATGCCTTACGTTTCATCCTAACTCCTCCCGAAAAGGGATTGACACCCGTCTCTCAGGTGTTACAATAAAGCAACAGCTGAGGAAACGGAGACTTGTACATGGAAAAAGAGCTGCGGGCCGCGCTGCGCGGTGTTTCCGCCTATCAAAACATCACCGCGGCGCCCCTCATGGCCCTCTCGGCCGCTATGCTGGACGCGCTGATCTCCGGCGACGGCCTGGCCGCGCTGGAGCGGTACACCGCGCTGTTTTACAGCCTCCGGTCCGCCGGCTACACCGACTTGCGCGGCTGGCTGTGGGATGCCCTGCGATATGAGGACGCCCCCTACCCCGCCGCGCTGGAGCGGGGCCAGGCCGACCCGGCGCTGGAGGCCGCGGCCCGGCGGGACGTGGAGACCTTCTCCCGGCTGGCCGGGATGGACGGCGCCCGGCTGATTGACCGGCTGGCCGCCCTGCTGCCTGGGGAATACGCCGCCGTTGTATCCGGGCTGCCCCGCTGGACGGCGGGGGCTCCCCTGTCCTTCGACGCGCTCAAGGCCCACTACGGGGCGCACGGCGCCGGCCTCTTCGCCCGGTACCGCGCGTTTCTCTGGAAGGGCGGCGCCCTCATCCCGGTGCCCGACCCGGACTATGTGTCCCAGACCGATCTGGTGGGGTACGAGTGGCAGCGGGCCGAGGTGATCAACAACACAAGGATGCTGATGGAGGGCAAGCTGGTCAATAACATTCTGCTCTATGGAGACAGCGGCACCGGCAAATCGGCCACAGTCAAGGCCCTTCTGGCCGTGCCGGACCTGGAGGCCCTCCGGCTCATCGAAGTGGAGAAAGAGGGGCTGGCCGCGCTGCCCGCCCTCATCCGGACCCTGGGCGGCCGCCGCCAGAAGTTTGTGCTCTTCATCGACGACCTGGCCTTCGACCAGGACGACCAGACCTACTCCGCCCTCAAGACCATTCTGGAGGGCGGCCTGGAGAAGCGGCCCGTCAACGTGGCCATTTACGCCACCTCCAACCGGCGCAACCTGGTGCGCCAGACCTTCAGCGACCGGGAGGGGGACGAGGTGGACGCCGTGGAGACCATCCATGAAAAGACCTCTCTGGCCGAGCGCTTCGGCCTGCGCATCCCCTACCTGTCCATGAACAAGCAGGAATTCCTCGCCGCGGTGGACCAGATGGCGGACAGGCACGGCATCGACATGCCCCGGAGCCGCCTGCACGCGGAGGCCCTCAAGTGGGAGATGCACCACCACGGCAGAACCCCCAGGGTAGCGCGGCAGTTCATCCTCAGCTTAGACGTATAACCTTCCCTGTTCCCCTTCTGGGTCTGGGCGCGGCGCGCTCAGACCTTTTCCTTTTGCCAGTCCACCCGGGTAATGTCGTGAATCCACGCCCGGGAGCGAAGCCGGTACGCGCCCAGGCAGAACTTCACCACGCTCTCCATCATCATACAGAGATACATCCAGGCGATGTCCATCCGAAGCACCACGCCCACCAGGGCGGAGAGCGGGACAGCGACCAGCCAGAGGGGAATCAGGTCAATCAGCGCCACGGCCCGCACGTCGCCGCCGCCCCGGAGCACCCCCACCACATTGGTGGTGTTGAAGGCGCGCAGGGGGAGAAACAGCGCCGTCATGGCAATCATCACCATGGCAATCTCCCGGGTGCGCCCGGACAGTCCGAAGAGAGACACCGCCACACGGCGGATCAGTGTGACGTTCAGGACAAGGGTGGTGGCGCCCAC
>CAYPZF010000095.1:0-4839 GCA_964415275.1 uncultured Oscillospiraceae bacterium
GATGGCGGGATCTAACGCCGGCAGGCCGCTGTCGATGACCATCACAAGGGCTATTTTCTTCATGTCACCCTCCAAAAAACCAAAAAGGGCAGTCCTACACCTTAGTAGGAGTGCCCAGACGGTCGGCATTGTACTCGCTTTTTGCTCCCCTGTGGTAGACCACAAATCCGTCAGTTACAAAAAGCACTCCTTCAACTGGATTTTACATGAATCAGGCGGCGCGGTCAAGGAGGAAGGGCATCTTTGACAGAGCAGTCAGAGTTTATCGGGAAAGCACGGGCGATTTTGTCTTTCCTCCACAAAGGAGGGCGGGACAGACGGCGCCGCGCGGATCAGAAATACTTCTTTACGCCCTCGGTGGTGAGAGAGGCGTCGGCGCTGATGGTGACGGTAAACTTCAGTCCGTGGTTGTGGGCGAAAGAGTTGAGCCAGTCCAGGAACTGCTCTACCTCGGGGGACTCGGGGTCGCAGGGGACGATTTTACACAAGCTGTCGATGAAGATGTGGGTTATGTCATAATTGCAGGCATACATCCCGCTCAGGAACCCTTTGAGGAAAGTGAAGCTGTCCATGGCGTACTCGCTGGACTCCACCAGCCTGATTTTGGAATGGATGTCATAGGTCAGCTTGTTCCCGCGCTCGATGCAGACGACGTTTCCGTGCTCACTGTGCACCGCGCCGTTGATCAGTTCAATCATCTGCTTGGTCTTGCCCGAACCCTTTACGCCCATGATGACACGAACCATCGCAATCACTCCTTTTTTGTACCGGAAGGACCTCCGATTTTTGATAGCACTATGTTACCATTTCCACCGCCGCATTGCAACAGATTTGGGAAAGTTAACGAAAAATTCACGGCAAACGGGGCAGCAGGGCCTCCCGCAGCGCCTCGTAGCCCGGCTTGCCCAGCAGGGCGAACATGTTGTTCTTATAGGCCTCCACCCCCGGCTGGTCAAAGGGGGTCACCCCCAGCAGATAGCCGGACAGGCCGCAGGCGAATTCGAAGAAGTAGATGAGGGCGCCCACGTCCTCCTCCTCCCGGCGGGGAAGCGTGATGGCGATGTTGGGCACGCCGCCGTCCACGTGGGCCAGGAGGGTGCCCCTGCGGGCCTGCTCCGCCACAAAGGACAGCTCCCGCCCGGCCAGGAACCCCAGCCCGTCCGCGTCCTCCGCGTCCCGGGGGATGGACACCCGCGCCCGACCCTCGCGAAAGCAGACCACCGTTTCCATGAGGGTGCGCTCCCCGTCCTGGATATACTGGCCCATGGAGTGGAGGTCGGCGGTGAACTCCACGCTGGCCGGGAAGAGGCCCTTGCCCTCCTTGCCCTCGCTCTCGCCGTAAAGCTGCTTCCACCACTCTGCGAAAAAGCGGAAGGAGGGCTCGAAGGCGGCCAGCAGCTCAATTTTTTTGCCCCCCCGGTACAGCCCGTACCGGGCGGCGGCGTACCGGGCGGCGGCGGAGCCGGCGGGGTCGGCCAGGCAGGCCTCCCGCTGGGCCGCGGCCCCCGCCATGAGGCGGGCGATGTCAATGCCCGCCACGGCGATGGGCAGCAGTCCCACGGCGGTGAGAACCGAATACCGCCCCCCCACGTCATCGGGGACCACGAAGGTCTCATACCCCTCCCGGTCGGACAGGCCCTTGAGGGCCCCCCTGGCCTTGTCGGTGGTGGCGTAAATCCGCGCCGCGGCCCCCCTTTTTCCATAGCGTTGCTCCAGCAGGGCCTTGAAGACCCGCAGGGCCACGGCGGGCTCGGTGGTGGTGCCCGATTTGGAGATGACGTTCACCGAGAAGTCCCGGCCGCCGATGAGGTCGAGGATCTCCTGGAGCGCGTCGGAGGACAGGCCGTTGCCGGCGAAGAGAATGTCCGGGGTGTCCTTGCGCAGCAGGTTGTAGTTGGGGGAGCGCAGCAGCTCCACCACCGCCCGGGCCCCCAGGTAGGAGCCGCCGATGCCAATGACCACCAACACCTGGGAGTCGGACTGAATCCTGGCGGCCGCCTGCCGGATACGGGCAAACTCCGCCCGGTCGTAGTCCCGGGGCAGGTGGACCCAGCCGGTAAAGGCGCCGCCCGGCCCGTCGCCCTGTGTCAGCTGCGCGCAGGCGGCGGCCAGCCGGGCCGCCTGCCCGGTCAGCCAGTCCTGAGGCAGAAAGGGCAGGGCGTTGGAGAGATCGATGGTTGTCATTGAAACGGCCTCCTTTGCATCCATATTTATACTGTTATTATACACCGTCCACCCCCTGTTTCATAGGGGGAAATGGGCGAACGCCCCGGACCGCTCTTCCCGGCGCGGCGGACGGAGGGCCGCGGCGCGCAAAAAGGGGGTCCCCGGCACACGCCGTGCCGGGGACCCTGTGTCCGTTCAGTTTTTCAGGCTTTGCATCGGGGCGGGGATTCGGCCCCCCCGGGCGATGAAGGCCTCGCTGCCGAAGGGGTGGACCGGCATCACCGGGGCCGAGCCCAGCAGGCCGCCAAACTCCACGACGTCCCCCACCCGCATGCCGGGGGCGGGGATGATGCGCACCGCGGTGGTCTTGGAATTTACCATGCCGATGGCGGCCTCGTCGGCGATGATGGCCGAGAGGGTGGCGGCGGCGGTGTCGCCGGGGACGGCGATCATGTCCAGCCCCACCGAGCAGACGCAGGTCATGGCCTCCAGCTTGTCCAGGGTGAGGGCACCCGAGGCGGCGGCGGCGATCATGCCCTCGTCCTCAGAGACCGGGATAAAGGCGCCGGACAGGCCGCCCACATGGGAGGAGGCCATCACGCCGCCCTTTTTCACCGCGTCGTTCAACAGGGCCAGGGCGGCGGTGGTGCCGTGGGTGCCGCATGCCTCCAGCCCCATCTCCTCCAGGATACGGGCCACCGAGTCCCCCACAGCGGGGGTGGGGGCCAGGGACAGGTCCACGATGCCGAAGGGGACGTCCAGCCGCCGGCTGGCCTCCTGGGCCACCAGCTGGCCCATGCGGGTGATGCGGAAGGCGGTCTTTTTCACGGTCTCGGCCACCACGTCGAAGGGGGCGCCCTTGACGGCCTGGAGGGCATGGTGCACCACGCCGGGGCCGGAGACGCCCACGTTGATGACGCACTCGGGCTCTCCCACCCCGTGGAAGGCCCCGGCCATAAAGGGGTTGTCCTCCACGGCGTTGCAAAAGACCACCAGCTTGGCGCAGCCGAAGCCGCCCCGGTCGGCGGTGCGCTCCGCCGTGGCCTTGATGATGCGGCCCATCTCGGCCACCGCGTCCATGTTGATGCCGGCCCGGGTGGAGCCGATGTTCACCGAGGAGCACACAAAATCGGTGACGGCCAGGGCCTCGGGGATGGCGGCCAGCAGCTTGCGGTCCCCCGCGGTGAAACCCTTTTGCACCAGGGCGGAGAAGCCGCCGATGAAGTTGACCCCGCAGGCCTTGGCGGCATTGTCCATGGCGACGGCGAAGGGGACGTAATCCTCGGTGTCGCTGGCCCCGGCCACCAGGGCCATGGGGGTGACCGAGATGCGTTTGTTGACAATGGGGATGCCGAACTCGCCCTCGATGGCCTCCCCGGTGGCCACCAGCGCCTCCGCCTTGCGGCAGATTTTATCGTAGATGTTCCGGCAGGCCGTCTTGGGGTCGGGGTGGGGGCAGTCCAGCAGGGAGATGCCCATGGTGATGGTGCGGATGTCCAGGTGCTGCTGGCCGATCATTTGGATGGTCTGTAAAATCTCAGATGAATTGATCATGGGCGCGGCTCCTCTCAGATGCGATGCATGGCGTTGAAGATATCCTCACGCTGGGCGTGGATGGTGAGGTTCTGCGCCTTGCCGGCCTCATCCAGCCGGGCGGCCAGCTCCGCGAAGGGGAGCTTGCAGTTGGCGGCGTCCACCAGCATAATCATGGTGAAGTACTCCTGCAGGACGGTCTGACTGATGTCCAGGACGTTGACGTTTTGCTCGGCGAGCAGGGAGCAGACGGCGGCGATGATGCCAACCCGGTCCTTGCCGATGACGGTGACGATAGCGCGCATAGGGTTCCCTCCAGTTTTTGTTGTGGCGGCCCCGCCGGGCCGGTTAATTCAGCTCGTCCAGCGAGAGGCTGAATCCGGGCAGGAAATGGGCCAAGAAATAGTCCAGCTCGGGCATTGCCATATCGTGCAGCAGGGCCAGGGTCTGCTCCGCCGCCTGCTTAAACTCGGTGTTGCCGGCCTTGAGCTCCTCCACGCACTTGATGTAGGCGGCCAGCTTGTCCGCCGCCTTGACCAGGGCCCGGATCTCCCCGTCCTCCTCCCGCAGCAGGGGGGTGTAGGCGGGCAGCAGCGCGTCGGGCAGCATAGAGAGCAGCTTATCCCGGGCCATGTCCTCCACACCCCGGTAGGCGTCCCGTATCCCCGGGTTGTAATACTTGACCGGGGTGGGCATGTCGCCGGTCAGGATCTCGGACGCGTCGTGAAAGAGCGCCGCGGCGGCGCAGGCGCCGGGGTCCGCCGCCCGCCCCAGCACGTCCCGCCGGATGACCGCCAAGGCGTGGGCCAGGACGGCCACCATGTGGGAGTGCTCCTGTACGTTTTCCGGGATGGAACTGCGCATAAGGGACCAGCGGCCGATGTACCGCATGCGGGCCAGGTAGGCGAAAAAATGATGGGACATACCGCGCGCCTCCTAGTCCGCCAGATAGGAGGACACGGCGGCCTTGAGGGCCGCGGCCTCCGCGTCGTCGTGGACCGCCACCGTGACCGGCTGGGACAGGTCAATGGAGAACAGGCCCATAATGGACTTGGCGTTGACCACATAGCGTCCCGCCAGCACGTCCACCTCACAGCGGAACCGGCTGATGGTGTCCACGAAGTCCTTGACATCGGCCAC
>CAYPZF010000096.1:0-4839 GCA_964415275.1 uncultured Oscillospiraceae bacterium
GTCAGGGGCGTCGCGCCCTACGAGATGAACAACACCTGGCCCCTGGAGGCGCTGAAGGCCCAGGCGGTGTGCGCCAGGACCTACGCCATGCTCTCCCTCCAAAAGAGCCGGCATACCTCCAGTCACTTTGACATCTGTAACACCACCCATTGCCAGGTCTACCGGGGCAACAACAGCGCCAACGAGCGCACCGACCAGGCGGTGGACGAGACCTGGGGGGTCTACGCCTGGTACAACGGCAGCCTGGCTGAGACCTACTACTACTCCTGCAATGGCGGCGCCAGTGAGGATGTGCGCAACGTGTGGAGCTCCACGGCCAACCTGCCCTACCTCATCGGCGTCATCGATCCCTACGAGCCCACGGTGGGGGACAGGACGGGGCGGTACGATTGGACGGTCACCTATACCAAGCAGGAGCTTACGCATTTGCTCAATCAGAAGAATTATAAAAACAGCGGCATTGTGGACTTTCGGGTCTCAGAGCACACGGCCACAGGGAATGTAATGACCATTACCTTTACAGATTCCTCCGGCGACAGCTTTTCATTCTCCAAGGAGCGGGCGCGTGTGTTTTTGGGCCTGAACTCCATCCGGTACAGCGTCTCCGGCGGCGGTACGTATCGCGTGGGGCAGGGCGGCAGCCTGTCCTCGGTGATCGGGGCTTACGCCATTGACGGCAGCGGCCGAACCAGTCAAATCAGCGGTGCCATGGGCCCCTATCTGATCACCCGAAATGGTGTGGAGGCGCTGACCTCCGCAGGGGACAGCTTTACCATCACCGGCTCCGGCTGGGGACACAGCGTGGGCATGAGCCAGTGGGGCGCCAACGCCATGGCACAGATGGGCTTTACATACCAGGATATTCTGAAGTTTTACTTTACGGGAATCGATGTGTATTGATGGATGAAAACCTCCGATTTTGATTTTTCCCTCCCGCCGGAGTTGATTGCCCAGACCCCCATAGGAAGGCGGGACGGCGCCCGGTTGCTCACCCTCGACAGACTGACGGGGCAGCTCGGGCACCTTCATTTCTATGACCTTCCAAAGCTGCTGCATCCGGGTGACTGCCTGGTGCTCAACGACTCCAGGGTTCTGCCCGCCCGGCTCGCGGGCCGCCGGGAGTCCGGCGGCGGCGCGGTGGAGGTGGTGCTGCTGGCCGACCGGGGGGAGAAGGTCTGGGAGTGTCTGGTGCGCCCCGGCCGAAAGGTGCGACCGGGCGCGCGGCTGTCCTTTGGGGACGGGGCCCTCAAGGCTGAGGTGTGCGCGGTCGGGGAGGGGGGCGCGCGTCTGATTCGCTTTGAGTACGACGGCATCTTTCTGGAGCTGCTGGAGCGTCTGGGTAAAATGCCGCTGCCCCCCTATATCAAGGAGGAGCTGAATGACCCGGAGCGCTACCAGACCGTCTATTCCAGGGAGACCGGGTCTGCCGCCGCCCCCACGGCGGGACTCCACTTCACAAAAGAGCTGTTGGCGGAAATCGAGGCCATGGGGGTCTCGATTTGCTATGTGACGCTCCACGTGGGCCTTGGCACCTTCAGGCCTGTAAAGGCAAATGACATTGCAGGCCATGAGATGCACGCCGAGTACTGTATGATTCCCAAGGAGACGGCCGAGACGGTCAACCGGACCCGAAAAGAGGGCGGCCGGGTGGTCTGTGTGGGCACGACCTCCTGCCGGACCATTGAGAGCTGGGCGGCGGAGGACGGGACCCTGACTGAAGCGGCGGGCTGGACCGATATTTTTATCTTTCCAGGCTATCGGTTTAAGGTGCTGGACTGCCTGATTACCAACTTTCATCTGCCCGAATCCACCCTGATTATGCTGGTGTCCGCCCTGGCGGGCCGGGAGAATGTGCTGGCCGCTTATCAGGCGGCGGTGGAGGCGCGGTACCGCTTTTTTTCCTTTGGGGACGCCATGTTTGTCTATGGATGAGGGGAACCGCGCGGAACGGACCCGATGGCCCGGCATGGGCCTGTCAACAGAAAGTCAGGAGTTGAGCTATGTTTAAAGTGATGAAAACCGAGGAGCGGGCGCGGCGCGGTGTGTTCACCTGCGCCCACGGCACCGTCCAGACCCCGGTGTTTATGAATGTGGGCACCCAGGGCGCCATCAAAGGGGCGGTCTCCGCCCAGGACCTGCGGGAGATTGGGTGTCAGGTGGAGCTCTCCAACACCTATCACCTTCACCTGCGTCCGGGGGACGAGGTGGTGCGGCAGCTGGGGGGGCTCCATACGTTCATGGATTGGGACGGACCGATTCTCACGGACAGCGGGGGGTTTCAGGTCTTCTCCCTGGCCGGATTGCGGAAGATTTCCGAGGAGGGCGTCACCTTTGCCTCCCATATTGACGGGCGGCGTATTTTTATGGGACCGGAGGAGTCCATGCGCATTCAGTCCCACCTGGGCTCTGACATCGCCATGGCCTTTGACGAGTGCGTGGAGAACCCCTCCACCCATGACTATGTGGGTCCGTCCTGCCGGCGCACGCTGCGCTGGCTCATCCGCTGCAAGGAGGAGCATGACAGGTTAAACTCCTTGCCGGATACGCTGAACCCGGCCCAGCAGCTGTTTGGCATCAATCAGGGGGGAGTCTACCCCGACCTGCGGGTGTGGCACATGAAGGAAATCGCGCCGCTGAACTGCGACGGATACGCCATTGGCGGGCTGGCGGTGGGGGAGGAGACCCAGGTGATGTACGACATCATTGACGCGGTGGAGCCCCACATGCCGGCGGACAAGCCCCGCTATCTCATGGGGGTGGGCACCCCCACCAACCTCATTGAAGGGGTGGCCCGGGGTGTGGACTTTTTTGACTGTGTTATGCCGGCGCGCAACGCCCGGCACGGCAAGCTCTACACCTGGGAGGGCTCCCTGAACATTAAGAATGAGAGGTATAAGACGGATGGACGGCCCATCGACCCGACGTGCGGGTGCCCCACCTGCAGGTCCTTCTCCCGGGCCTATCTGCGCCACCTGTTCGCGGCGGGTGAGATGCTGGCTATGCGCTTGGCGGTCCTGCACAACCTGTATTTTTACAACAACCTTATGGCCCGGATTCGCCAGGCGCTGGACGAGGGTTATTTTGCGGCGTTCCGCCGTGAATATGCCTCCAAACTGGAGGGTCGGGCATAGCCGCTCCGGTACATGGCTGCGGCAGGCGAAGATTTTTTATCCGCGGCGGCAATAAAATGGCTTGCCAAATCCAAATTATTGCTTTATAATAAATATCAGGCTTTTTTGGGAAATTACGCCCCTTGGGCTACTAAGGAGGAAATCATCTTGTTGGGAGACTCTGGAAGCTTAGCGTCAATGGTTGTCACATTGGCTGTTCTGGGCATCACATTCTACTTTTTATTGATTCGCCCTGAAAAGAAGCGCAAGAAAGAAATCACCGAGTTGCGGGACAGCATTAAGGTGGGGGATCAGGTGACCTCCATCGGCGGAATCACGGGAACTGTCTGCGCTGTGAAGGGCGATGAGGCGCAGCGGATTTTCGTCGTGGAGACAGGCGCCGACCGTGTACGCATTGAGCTCGCGAAATGGGCCATCTCCACCAAGGGGGCCCCGCCCGTCAACGAACCGGAAAAATAAGCTCATATTGGTATGACACGCACCCTCCCGGCATAGGTTGTTTCAAAGCCTATGTGGGGAGGGTGCTTTATGCATAAAAACGAGACCGAACGTGGGGCCCTGGTCATTCGCGCTCTGACGGCGGCGGTGCTGGGGGGACTGGTTGGCCTGGCGGCCTGTCTGGTCTTCTGCCTGCTTTCTTCCGTGGCCGTCTCCGCCGGCTGGCTGCGCGAGACGATGATTTATCAGATCTGTATCGCGGGGTGCCTGCTGGGGGGTGTGTTCGGCGGGGTGACGGCCGTGCGGCGCTGCCGTGTCCGCACGCTTTTTGTGGGCCTGGGCGCGGGAGCGAGCTTGTTCCTGCTCCTGCTGGTGGTCGGTATTCCGCTTCTGGGGCGGGTTGGCCTTGCTGACGGCTGGCCCGGCCTTTTGTGCGGCGCGCTGGTGGGCGGGGCGCTGGCCGGGCTGTTTGGCCGGACAACGAAAAAAAGACGAAAATAAATCTTTACGATAGGCGCCGATACATGATATACTTCTGCCTGTTGATTTCAGCTTGAGACAGGGAGATGACTGCCATGTGGTTTCTATTTGGGCTCGCGACCTTTTTCGCCTGGGGCATCGCCGATCTTTTTTATAAGCGGGGGTCTGACCCGGGGGACCGGTACAGCCACCTGAAGATTGTGACCATCGTGGGGCTGACCATGGGCGCCCACGCCATCTGCTACCTGATCTGGACGCCGGGGGCAAGGGAGGCGTTCGTCCCTTTTGATTTGGTGCGCTACCTGCCCGTATCCTCCATGTACATCCTGTCTATGACCATTGGCTATATCGGGCTGCGGTACATTGAGCTCTCAATCTCCTCTCCCGTTCAGAATTCCTCGGGGGCGATCACCGCCATCCTGCTGATTGTCTTTTTCGGCGCCGAGCTCAGCGGGCTGGAGTATGCCGGCATCATCATTATCTGCCTGGCGGTGTTTCTCCTCTCCGTGGTGGAGAAGCGGGAGGACGACCGGGCCCGCGCCCTGGCCGGGGAGACGGTGGACCCCAAATACCGCTGCGGTGTGGCCGCCATCGCCTTTCCCATCCTGTACTGTATCGTCGACGGCCTTGGCACCTTCCTGGACGGAGTGTATCTGGACGAACTGGCCCTCATCAGCGAGCACAGCGCGCTGGTGTCCTACGAGCTCACCTTTTTGATTGTGGGCCTGTGCGCCTGGTTCTATGTAAGGGTGTGGAGGAGACAGCCCTTTTCGCGGTTCCGGGAGCCCTA
>CAYPZF010000097.1:0-4762 GCA_964415275.1 uncultured Oscillospiraceae bacterium
AGGCAGTGGAGCAGACCCCCGGCTACCGGGAGGGTGCCCCCGGCATTCTGGAGTTCGACGAATTCCGGGAAGCTGTTATGGCAGCTCATCATATGGCTCAGCCCGGGGATGTGGTTCTCCTGTCGCCGGCCTGCGCCTCCTTTGATCGGTTTAAGAACTTTGCCCAGCGGGGCGAGACCTTTAAGGAGATTATCTATACACTGTGAGGATGTGAGCCGTTTGGAACTCCGCGCGACATTGGAACAGCTCTGCGGCATGGCCGGTCCCTCCGGTTTTGAGGCACGGGTGGCGGACACCGCGGTCCGGCTGATGGCCCCCTTGCTGGATGAGACCTGGGTGGACCGCTTCGGCAACGCCGTCGGGGTGCGCCGCTGCGGTGTGCCCGGGGCAAAAAAGCTGCTGCTGGATGCCCACCTGGACGAGGTTGGGCTGGTGGTCACCGGCACGGAGGAGGGGTTTCTCCGCGTGCAGTCCATCGGCGGGGTAGACCCGCGGATGCTGCCCAACCGGGAGCTTACCATCCTGACCGATCCGCCGCGCCTTGGCGTGGTGGCCGTTCTGCCGCCCCACGTACAGAAGGCCGATGACCGCAACAAGTCCACTCCCATTGACGAGCAGTATGTGGACGTGGGCCTGAGCCGGGAGGAGGCGGAGCGTCTCATTCCGATGGGGACCCCTGTGGTGTTCCGCGGCGGCGCCTTCGTCTTGGGGGAGGGGCTCATGTGCGGCAAGGCCATGGATGACCGGGCCGGCTTTGCCGTCCTGCTTCGGACAGCCCGGCTGCTGCGGGACAGGGCGTTGGATGTGGACCTTTACCTTATGGGGAGCACCCGGGAAGAGGTGAGCGGCGCCGGTGCCCGCACGGGGACATTCGCGCTGGCGCCCGACTGCTGTGTGGCGCTGGACGTCACCCACGGGAAGACCCCCGACGCGGCCAATCCGAAGGACCGCACCTGTGAGCTGCTGTCCGGACCGGCCATTGGCGTGGGGCCAAATATGACCCGCTGGATGACCGGCCGCCTGGTGGAAAAGGCCCGGGCGGCGGAGCTGCCCTACCAGCTGGAGGTCATGGAGGGACACACCGGCACCAACGCGTGGCACATGCAGGTCGTGCGGGAGGGGATTGCCACAGCGTTGCTCTCCCTGCCGCTTAAATACATGCACAGCCCCATTGAGGTGGTTGCCTTGCAGGACATGGAGCACACGGCGCAGCTGCTGGCCGCCTTTGCGGAGGGCTTGGGAGAAGAGGGGGCGTTCTCGCTATGCTAGAGAGAGTCAAAGCGCTCTGCGCGCTGGACGGCGTCTCCAGCTTTGAAGATGAGGTGCGGGATTATATCCGGGCGCGGGCGGCCCGCTGCGCCGACGACCTCAGGGTGGATGCCATGGGCAACCTGATCGTGTTCAAGCGGGGGGCGCGGTTCGCACCGCGGCGGCTGATGCTCTGCGCCCATATGGACGAGACGGGGCTCATCATCAGGCGAATCACCGACGACGGATACCTGAAGTTCGCCCCGGTGGGCGGTATTGACCGGCGCGTTCTGGTGGGAAAGCCGGTCCGGGTTGGGCAGGGGCGCGTTCCCGGGGTGGTGGGGCTGAAGGCTTACCATCTGGTGAGCGAGGAAGAGGAGAAAAAGGTCCCCAAGCTGGAGGACTTCTACCTGGACATCGGCGCGCGGACCAGGGAGGAGGCCGAGGCCCTCACCTTTGTAGGGGATTACGCCGCGTTCCACAGTGACTGCGTCTGCTTTGGCGACGGCTTGCTCAAGGCCAAGGCCATCGACGACCGGGTGGGGTGCGCTGTCCTGCTGAAGCTGCTGGAGACGCCCCTGCCCATGGACTGCACCTTTGTGTTTACCGTCCAGGAGGAGGTAGGGACCCGGGGGGCCTTCGGCGCCGCGTTTTCGGTGACACCGGAGATTGCCCTGGTGCTGGAGGGCACCACGGCAGCAGACCTGCCCTCTTTCGAGGCCCACAAGCAGGTGTGCAGCCCGGGGAAGGGACCGGTGGTCCCTTTTATGGACGGCGGGACCGTGTACGACAGAGGCTTGTTTGAGCTGCTGCGATGCCTGGCGGAAGAGAACGGCATCCCCTGGCAGACCAAGCATTATATCTCCGGCGGGACCGACGCCTCCGCCATACAGCGGAGCAAGGCAGGCGTGCGGGTGGCGGCCATCTCCGCCGCTGTGCGGTATCTCCACGCCCCGGCCAGCGTGGCCTCGATCCGCGACTTTGACCACATGTACGAGCTGGCCCGGGCCTTTGTCGGCGCCGTGGCGGATGGGAGGGACACCCCATGAATATAACCGAATTGCTGCGACAGCTCAACAGCGCGCATGGACCCGCCGGGGACGAGCGGGAGGTGGCGGAGGCGCTCCGCACGCTGGCGGCGCCCTTTGCGGATGAGATTACCCGGGATACCATGGGCAATCTGATCTTCCGCCGGAAGGGGCGCGGGCCCAAGGTGATGTTTGCCGCCCATATGGACTCCATCGGCCTGATCGTCACCCACATTGAGCCCGAGGGATTTTTGCGGTTTGGCAGGCTGGGCGGGCTGCGGCCCCACAGCCTGCTGCACACCACCGTCCGGTTCCGGAACGGCCGGCGGGGCCTTGTCTCTAGGGATGAAAAGGTGGATGTGGATAAGGTGACGCTGGACGACCTCTACCTGGACGTCGGGGCGAAGGACAGACAGGAGGCCGAGGGGATGGTGCAGGTGGGGGACACCGCTGTGTACGACGCGCCCGCCTTTGAAGCGGGGGGGCGGATTGTCTCCCCCCATCTGGACAACCGGATTTCCTGCGTGGTCATGCTCATGGCCATGGAGGCCCTTCTGTCGGCTCCGGTGGAACAGGACCTCTATTTCGTCTTTACCGCCCAGGAGGAGCTGGGGCTGCGGGGGGCCAGGACAGCGGCCTACGCCATAGACCCCGATTATGCCGTCGCCGTGGATGTGACCACGACGGACGACGCGCTGGGGAGCAAGCATGGCGGCAGCGCCCGGTTGGGCGGGGGCGCCGCGATAAAGATCATGGACGCCTCGGTAATCTGCCATCCCGAGGTGACAGAGCGGCTGTCCGCCCTGGCGGCGGAACAGGGCATCCGGGTCCAGCGGGACATCATCAAAAGCGGCGGCACAGACGCCGGCGGCATCCACATTAGCCGCGCCGGTGTGCCCACGGGGGGCATCTCGGTGCCGTGCCGCTATATCCACTCGCCGGTGGAGATGGTGGATCGGTCCGATGTAGAGGCCTGTGCCGCGCTGCTGACCGCCTTCGCGGCGGCGCGTATCGAGGGGCAGGCAACAGTAAGAACCGACAGGGTATAAAACAATGGAGTGTAATACAGTATGGCTTTACAGATAGGAGCTCGGGTGCGGGCATTGGGCCGTGAGGCCCAGGCGTCTCTGGGGCCCGCATTTGAGCGCATTGACGAGACGGCGGAATATAACACCCAAAAGGTGCTGGCCGCCTTTCAGAGGCATCGGGTGTCCGACACCTATTTTTCCGGCACCACCGGGTATGGCTACGACGACCTGGGACGGGACAAGCTGGATGAGATTTACGCGGATATCTTCGGCGCCGAGGCCGCTCTGGTGCGCATCGGCTTTGTCAACGGGACCCACGCCATTTCGTCGGCGCTCTTCGGCTGCCTGCGGCCCGGCGATGTCCTGGTCTCCGCCGTGGGCGCCCCATATGACACCCTGCTGGGTGTGATTGGTGTTGTGGATAAGGGGCCGGGCTCACTGAAGGACTACGGTGTCGGGTATCGGCAGGTGGACCTAGCGGACGACCGGCCCGACCTGGCCGGCATCGCGGCGGCTGTGCGCGCGCCGGAGGTGAAGGCGGTTTTGATTCAGCGCTCCCGGGGGTACGCCACGAGGGACTCTCTTTCCGTGGCGGAGATAGAAGAGATCTGCGCTGTCGTGCGCGCGGAACACCCCGGGGTCAACATTCTTGTGGACAACTGTTACGGAGAATTTGTGGAGGAGCGGGAGCCCACCCAGGCGGGGGCGGATTTGGTGATGGGCTCCCTCATTAAAAATCCGGGCGGCGGCCTGGCCCCCACCGGGGGGTACATCGCCGGACGGCGGGACCTGGTGGAGGGGGCCGCGATGCGCCTGACCGCCCCCGGCATTGGGGGGGAGTGCGGCGCCACCATGGGCAACAACCGTCTGCTCTATCAGGGGCTGTTTTTGGCGCCCCACACGGTGGCGCAGGCTGTAAAAACCGCCGTCTTTGCCGCGAGGGTGATGGAACTGCTGGGCTACCGCACGGACCCGGCCTCGGACCAGCCGAGGTATGACATCATTCAGATGATTCACTTCGGCGGGCCAGAGCCCCTAAAAAGGTTTTGCAGAGGCATTCAGATGGGCGCGCCGGTGGACTCCTTTGTGACGCCGGAGCCCTGGGAGATGCCGGGGTACGATTGCCCCGTCATCATGGCTGCCGGGGCATTTATCCAGGGAGCATCCATTGAGCTCTCGGCCGACGCGCCCATGCGGCCGCCATACACCCTCTTCCTCCAGGGGGGACTCACCTATGAGTCGGGCAAGGCGGGCATTCTGATGGCGGTAGAGGCCCTTTTGGAGTCCTAAGACAAACTGTGTCCCGCATAGCTTTGGCTATGGGGGGTGAGCCGCGATGGGAAGAATGCGGCGCGTGTTCAGACGGCGGATGTTTCGCGCGCCGGCGCCGCCTGCGCGGAGGGGCAAGAGGGGAGACGGGATGCTCCCGTGCGCGCTGGTGGGCGTGGGGCTTGCTTT
>CAYPZF010000098.1:0-4742 GCA_964415275.1 uncultured Oscillospiraceae bacterium
GTCCTCCCAGCCCATCTCGCCGACGGGGGAGACCACGGCGGCGGTGCCGGTGCCCCAGGCCTCCTCCAGTTTGCCGGCCGCGGCGGCTTCGAAGAGCTCCTCCACGGAGATGAGCCGCTCCTCCACAGTGTAGCCCCAGTCCCGCAGCAGCTCCAGGCAGGATTTCCTGGTGATGCCGGGGAGCACCGAGCCGGTGAGCGCCGGGGTAATCACCTTGCTGTCCAGCTTGAAGAGGACGTTCATGGAGCCCACCTCTTCAATGTATTTGCGCTCGATGCCGTCCAGCCAGAGCACCTGGGAGTAGCCGGCCTTTTCCGCCAGCTCACTGGCCCGGAGGGAGGCGGCGTAGTTGCCGCCGCATTTGGTGTGCCCGGTGCCGCCGCGGACGGCGCGCACGTCCTTGTTCTCCACGTAGATGCGCACGGGGTTGATGCCCTCGGGGTAATAGGAGCCCACGGGACAGGTGATAATGGAGAAAAGAAAGGAGCGGGACGCGTGGACGCCCAGACTGGCCTCGGTGGCGATGATGAAGGGCCGGATATAGAGCGAGGTGCCGGCCTGATCAGGCACCCAGTCGGCCTCCAGCCGCACCAGTGTTTTGATGGCCTCCAGCGCCAGGTCCTCCGGCAGCGGGGGGATGCAGAGCCGGTCGCAGGAGCCGTTGAGACGCCTTACGTTCTCCAGGGGGCGGAAGAGCTGCACACGCCCGTCCGGCGCGCGGTATGCCTTGAGCCCCTCGAAAACCTCCTGGGCGTAGTGGAACACCATGGCGGCGGGGTCGATGGAAAAGGGCGCGTAGGGGACAATGCGCGGATCGTGCCAACCCTGCCCGGCGTCGTAGGTCATGGCAAACATATGGTCGGTAAAGGTGGTGCCGAACACCAGCGCAGAGGGGTCGGGCTTGGGCTTTGACGTGGCGGCACGTGTGATGGCAATCTCCTGCATTGTGGCAGCCTCCTCTTTTATCCGCGCATCAGGCCGGAAATAGTATGGTTTTATTATAACCGCTTTGTCAGACCGCCGCAATAGAGAGAGTGACAGAAATCATGCCCTTTCTTCTTCTGCTTGTGGCCAAACATCCCATTTTGGGGGCCGAGAGCGCCTTGTTTTTGCAATTGTTTTCTGCTATAATGAAACATCACAGTCTTATTTTCAGAGGAGACACACTCAGAGATGGGGGCGAGCGCACATGAATCAACGGCTGAGCCGGCTCCTGACGCCGGGACTGCGGCTTTATTTTCTCTGCCTTCTGCTGTTTGCGGTGCTCACCGCCTTTTTCAACCCATACCTGGCGCTGGCGGAGGGGCTGGTGCTGATTCTGCTCTTTCTTCATCACTGGCAGGACACCGCCCGGCGGAGAAAAGAAGTGCTGCGCTATATGGACGCGGTCTCCCGCAGTGTGGACTTGGCCACCAAGGACTCTATGGTGAACGCTCCGCTGCCCATGGTCATCTTCCGCCCCGAGACCGGCGAGGTGATTTGGAGCAACGAGCGCTTTTTGCGCATGACGGGCACCCGGGAGCATCTGTTCGACACCATGATTACCGCGGCGGTGCCCGGCTTCGACACCCGCTGGCTGATGGAGGGGAAGCACCAGTGCCCCACCGAGCTGACCGTGGGGGACAGGCGGCACCTGGTGTTCGGGCACCTGGTGCGCGCCGAGGGCAAGACCGGGCAGGAGGGGTACCTCGCCACCACCTATTGGGTGGATGTGACGGAGTATTCCGAGCTGCGGGAGGAGTTTTACGCCACCCGGCCCATGGCGGCCATCCTCCTGATGGACAATTACGAAGAGCTGATGAAAAATGTGGAGGAGGAGGCCCGCTCCGCCGTTCTGAACGAGATCAACAAACGCCTGAGCCAGTGGACGCAGAACACCGACGCCCTGTTCTGCCGCTACGACCGGGACCGGATTCTTCTGGTGTTTGAGGAGCGGCACCTGGACGCCCTGCAGGAGGAGAGGTTTCCCATTCTGGACACTGTCAGGGAGATCAAGAGCCCCAACGGGATTCAGGCCACCCTCTCCATCGGCATCGGAAAGGACGCGCCCAACCTGAAGGAGCTGTTTCAGTACGCGTCGCTGGCCATTGAGATGTCGCTCTCCCGGGGGGGAGACCAGGCGGTGATCAAAAACCGGTTTGGGTTTGAGTTCTACGGCGGCCGGGCCAAGGAGACCGAACGGCGCACCAAGGTCAAAAGCCGGGTGATGGCAAACGCCCTCTCCTCCCTGGTGGCGGACTCCTCCCGCATCTTCGTGATGGGGCACACCTTTCCCGATTTAGACACGGTGGGCGCCGCCGCCGGCATCTGCGCCATCGCGCGCAAGCGGGGCGTGCCCGCCTACATTGTGCGGGATCCGGGGCCAAACCCCGCCGAGGTCGTCGTGAACCGCTTGGCCACACTGCCGGAGTACAGGGCGGTCTTTCTCTCCGCAGAGGACGCGCTGCTGGCCATGGACGCCGACTCCCTCCTGGTAGTGGTGGACACCAACCGGCCGGAGCAGGTGCAGTCCAAATCCCTGCTGGAGTCCTGCAACCGGGTGGCGGTCATAGACCACCACCGGCGGGCGGCCACCTATATCACCGGCGCCGCGCTCAACTTTCACGAGCCGTATGCCTCTTCCGCCTGTGAGCTGGTGACCGAGCTTATCCAGTATATTATGGAGCCCGCCGGCCTGCTGCGGCTGGAGGCGGAGGCGCTGATGGCCGGCATTGTGCTGGACACCAAGAACTTTACCCTGCGCACCGGCGGCCGGACCTTTGAGGCGGCGGCCTTCCTGCGCCGGTCGGGCGCCGACACCGCCGAGGTGAAGAAGCTCTTTCAAAACGACCTCGCGGGCACCGTCGCCCGGTACGATATCATCCGCAACGCCCACATTTATCGGGGCGACATTGCCATTGCCAAGGTGACCCACACGGTGGGCCGGGTGACGGCGGCCCAGGCCGCCGACGAGCTGCTTAATATCCTGGGGATCAGCGCCTCCTTTGTCCTGTTCCCGAGCGGGGAGCAGGTCATCATCTCGGCCCGGAGCATCGGAGAGGTGAACGTCCAGGTCATCCTGGAGGCGCTCAACGGCGGCGGCAACGCGGCCACCGCGGGGGCCCAGCTCTGCGGCGTCACCCTGGATGAGGCCGTCACGCAGCTGCTGACCGCTCTGGATAATTACTTTGAGGACGAGTAGAGGACCGCGGCCGGTGAAACGGGACATTTCGTCCATAAGAAAGGAGCAAACGCCATGAAAGTGATTTTACAGCAGGACGTAAAGGGACAGGGCAAGCGCGGCCAGCTGGTGGAGGTATCCGACGGGTACGCCCGCAACTATCTCCTGCCCCGGAAGCTGGCGGTGGAGGCCAGCGCCGACAATGTGCATAAGATGAAGATGCAGGACAAGGCGAAAAAAGACAGGGAGGCGGCGGAAAAGGCCGAGGCCGAGGCCATCGCCGAACAGCTGAAGTCCTGTGTGGTAAAGGTTTCCGCCAAGGCGGGCACGGGGGGGCGGCTCTTTGGCGCGGTGACCTCCAAGGAGATTGCCGAGGCCTTGGCCGACCAGTGCGGCCTTGTGGTGAACAAGAGCAAGATTGTCCAGGAGGAGCCCATCAAGAGCTTTGGTACTTACGAGCTCAAGTGCAAGCTGGGCTATGAGGTGACCGGGACCATCTATGTGGTGGTGGCGGAGGAAAAGTAAGGGGCGCGTCGCGCGGGCGTCGCGCGGCAGACACGCTGGCCGCGGCGTTCCGAAAGGCAGGTGGGTTTTGTGGAAGAAGAGCTTTTGATCAGACAGATGCCTCACAGTCTGGAGGCGGAGCAGGCGGTGCTGGGCTCTATGCTCATCGACGCGCGCTGCGTGCCGGAGGTGGTGGAGGCCCTGCGGCCTGACGACTTCTACCTGCGGCAGAACCGGGAGATCTATGGGACCATCTACACGATGCTCAGCTACTCCGCCGTCATTGACCCGGTGACGGTGCTGGACCACATGCGCCAAAACGGCGTATACGACGAACAGTCCTCCCGCGCCTACCTCCTTCAGCTGATGGAGGTAACTCCGACGGCGGCCAACGTGAAGGAGTATATCACCATTGTTAAGGACAAGGCGCTGCTGCGCCGCGTGGCGGAGACGGCGGGAGAGATGACCGCCATGGTCCAGGAGGGGACGGCCACCGGCCAGACGGTGCTGGAGGCCGCGGAGCAGAAAATCTACGCCATCCGGCAGGGCCGCGCGGCCCAGGGGCTGGAGCCCATCTCCCAGATTCTTCTGGACGCCATCGACCGCCTCAATGAGCTGGCGGCCAGAGAGACCGCTTTCCCCGGCCTCTCCACGGGGCTGTCCGACCTGGACCACGCCATCTCCGGCCTCAACAACTCAGACCTGATTCTGCTGGCCGCCCGGCCCGGCATGGGCAAGACCTCCATGGCCCTCAATATCCTGCTCCACACGGGCAAGTTCTCCGGCAAGACGGTGGTCTTCTTTTCCCTGGAGATGAGCCGGGAGCAGCTGGCCCTGCGGCTGATCTCCAGCGAGGCCTTTATTGACAACAAAAAACTGATGACCGGGCGGCTCTCCGAGGCGGACTGGGACAAAATCCCGCTGGCCGCGGCCTCCCTCAACAAGACCAGCATTCTGATTGACGACAACCCCTCTCTGTCGGTGGCCGACATGAACGCCAAGTGCCGCCGGGTAGAGAACTTGGGCCTGGTCATCATTGACTACCTGCAGCTGATGCAGTCGGCGGGCGGGGGCAGCC
>CAYPZF010000099.1:0-4683 GCA_964415275.1 uncultured Oscillospiraceae bacterium
CCCGCTCCAACCGCACCAAACATAAAATCGGAGATAAGATCGGCACGGGCTTTATCGTCTTTATTCAGGCGGTGCCGGCGGCGGTCTATTTCCTTTTTATCCAGCTGATGGGCAATGAGCTGTTCCGGCTGCCTATGCTGGTCTCCGGCTCCAAGGGCTGGACGGCCTGGATTCTCCCCGTGGTCTCCCTCGCCCTGCCCAACATCGCCTACTATGGCATGTGGCTGCGGCGGTACATGGTGGACGAGAGCTCCAAGGACTATGTCCGGCTGGCCGTGGCCAAGGGCGTGAAGAGCAGCACCATCATGCGCAGCCATATCTTTCGCAACGCCTTCGTGCCTATGGTCCAGTACATCCCCACCTCCTTTCTCAACTCGGTGGTGGGCTCCATCTACATTGAGTCCCTCTACTCCATTCCCGGCATGGGCGGCCTGCTGGTGGACGTCATCAAGCGTCAGGACAACACCATGGTCCAGGCCATCGTCCTCCTCTACGCCACTGTGGGCATTATCGGCCTCATCCTGGGCGACCTGCTCATGACGGTGGCCGACCCGCGCATCAAACTGAGCAAGAGGGAGGGCGCGCGCTGATGGCATCTTTTCGTGCGAGCAGGGAAAAAGCCCTGATCAACAGCATTGAACAATCCGCGCCGCTTCAAAAAGAGGCGCTCTTCACCCTCGCCGCGTACGACGCCCAGGAGGCGGAAAAGGGCGGGTATTCCAACTACTCTTACTGGCAGAGCACCTTCCGGGTCTTTTTCAAGAACAAGGTAGCGGTTTTTCTCCTGGTCGTCATGGTCGCGCTGCTTGTTTTCACCATGGTACAGCCCTATCTCCCCGGCCAGCGGGACCCCAATATGATCTATGACAGCGCGGAGACCAACCTCCCCCTGCGCAACGCTCCCCCCAACAGCGACTTCTGGTTTGGCACCAACCCCATCGGCCAGGACCTCTGGGCACGTACCTGGTCGGGCACCCGCACCTCCCTCTTCATCGGCTTTTTGGTGGCCGCGGTGGAGGCGCTGGCCGGTATCCTGGCCGGCATGCTCTGGGGCTATGTGCGCAAGGTGGAGTTTATTTTTATTGAGCTGTACAACATTCTGGACAATCTGCCGCAGACCCTGGTGCTGGTGCTTTTTTCCCTGATCCTCCGGCCCAGCATTCAGACCATGGTGCTGGCCATGTGCATGACAGGCTGGATTCAGATGGCCCGCTTTGTCCGCAATCAAATTGTCATTCTCCGAGACCGGGATTACAACCTGGCCTCCCGCTGTCTGGGCAGCAGCACCTGGCGCATCATGTTCCGCAACCTGCTGCCCTATTTGGTGAGCGTTATCATGCTGCGGATGGCCCTGGCCATCCCCGCCGCCATCGGCAACGAGGTGTTTATCACCTACATCGGCCTGGGCCTGCCCCTGGAAATCCCCTCTCTGGGCAACCTGCTCAACGAAGGCCGGCTGAAGATGACCTCCCCGCCCCTGCGCTATCAGCTCATCTTCCCTACGGTGGTTTTGGCCATTGTCACCATCTCCTTTTATATCATCGGCAACGCCTTTGCCGACGCTGCAGACCCCAAAAACCATGTGTAAGGGAGGGCGGAATCTTGGAAGAGAGACAGCCCATTCTTTCCGTCCGTGACCTGGACATCAAATTTAATCTGCGGGGCCGCACCCTCCACGCCATCCGCGGGGTCTCCCTGGACGTGTACAAGGGAGAATCCCTGGCCATTGTGGGGGAGTCCGGCTCCGGCAAGAGCGTATTCACCAAGTCCTTTATGGGCCTGCTGGACCGCAACGGCTACATTGCCGGCGGCGAAATCCTTTACGACGGCAAGGACTTGGCCCAGTACAAGACCGAGCGCGACTGGCTCGCCATCCGGGGCAAGGAGATTGCCATGGTCCTCCAGGACCCCATGACCTCCCTGAACCCGCTGAAGACCATCGGAGCTCAGATTGAAGAGGCCATTCTCCTCCACCAGGGCCTCAAAGGGGCGGAAGCCCAGCGCGCCGTTCTGGAGGCCCTCTCCGACGTGGGCATCGACCAACCCGAGCGCCGGGCCAGGCAGTACCCCCACGAGTTCTCCGGCGGCATGCGCCAGCGGGTGGTCATCGCCATTGCCGTGGCCTGCCGCCCCAAGGTGCTCATCTGTGACGAACCCACCACCGCCCTGGACGTCACCATCCAGGCCCAGATCCTGGAGCTCATCAAGACCCTGCAGAGAAAGTACCGCCTCACCACCATCTACATCACCCATGACCTGGGTGTGGTGGCCAACGTGGCCGATCGGATTGCCGTCATGTACGCCGGGGACATTGTTGAGGTGGGCTCCTGCGAGGAGGTCTTTTACGACCCCCGCCACCCCTACACCTGGGCGCTCCTATCCTCCCTGCCTCAGCTCGGCGTGAAGGGACAGGCCCTTTACGCCCTTTTGGGCACGCCTCCCAATCTCTTTCACGAGGTCCGCGGGGACGCCTTCGCGCCCCGGAACCCCCAGGCCCTTCACATTGATTTCGTGGAGCGCCCCCCCTACTTTGAGGTCAGCCCCACCCACAGGGCCCGCACCTGGCTTTTGGACCCCAGAGCGCCCAAGGTGGAGCCGCCGGAACACATCCACGTGCTGCGGGAACAGGGGGTGAATCTTCGTGCCCAATGAACGCGAAAAGCTGGTGGAGGTCCAGAACCTCTCCTTGACCTTTGGCTCCAGGCGCCGCTCCTTCCGGGCGGTGGACGACGTATCCTTCCACATCTACAAGGGCGAAACCTTCGGCCTGGTGGGGGAGTCCGGTTCGGGCAAAACCACCATCGGCCGGTCCATGATCCGCATTCACCCTGTCTCCGGCGGCCAGATTCTCTACCGCGGGCAGCGCATCAGCGGCAGCATCTCCCCCCAACTGGACCGGGAGATCACCCGAAAGATCCAGATGATTTTTCAGGACCCCATGGCCTCCCTCAATGAGCGGGCCAAGGTGGACTATATCATCTCTGAGGGGCTCTACGCCTCCGGCCAGCGCCTGAGCGAGCCGGAGCGGAAGCAAAAGGTGGCCCGGGCCCTCTCCGCGGTGGGGCTTCTGCCCGAGTTTGCCAGCCGCTTTCCCCACGAGTTCTCCGGAGGTCAGCGCCAGCGCATCGGCATTGCCCGGGCCCTTATTATGGAGCCGGAATTCATCATCGCCGACGAGCCCATCTCCGCCCTGGATGTCTCCATCCGGGCCCAGGTGCTGAACCTTCTCTCCGCCCTTCAGGAGCGCATGGGGCTCACCTACCTGTTCGTGGCCCACGATCTGTCGGTGGTCCGCTTCATCTGCGACCGCATCGCCGTCATCCACAAGGGAAAGCTGGTGGAGCTGGCCGAATCGGAGCAGCTCTTCGCCCATCCCCTCCACCCGTACACCAGGGCCCTGCTCTCCGCCATCCCCCTGCCCGACCCCCGGGCGGAAAAGGCCAAGGTGCTGGAGCTCTACGACCCGGCCTGCCACGACTACTCCGTCCATCCCCCCGTCTGGGAGGAACTGGAGCCGGGGCACTTCGTGCTGGGCAATCAAGCCGAACTGCGTGACCACCGCCGCCGTCTCAACACAGGCCGACATGACTTTTCGGGAGGTGTCCTATGACAAAGCAAGCGCTTGACTCCTACTTGAAGAACCAAATCAAAACCTTTCCCGGCAAGGCCTCGGTGCTGCTGGCCGATGTGGATACCGGTGAAATCCACTTTGCCGCCGACCCCCACCACCCCGTCATCGCCGCCTCCATCATCAAGGTGCCCATTCTGCTGGCCACCCTGGACCAGGTCAAGCAAAAAAAGCTCTCCCTGGCCCAGCCCATTCCCGTACCGCCGGACCAGGTTCTGCCGGACACCCAGGTGTTTGAGCTGGGGCAGAGCGACTACTCCCTCTGGGAGCTGCTCTACTGGATGATCACGGTCAGCGACAACACCGCCACCAACATCCTGCTGGACCTGCTGGGCATGGATCTGATCAACGATTACTGCGCCAACACGCTGGAGCTCCCCCACACCCGGGTGACCCGTAAAATGCTCAACTGGACCGCGGTGGAGGCCGGCTGCAACAATTACACCTCGGCCTATGACCAGTACCGCCTGTACTGTCAGCTGTGCCATGGCCGTCTTTTCCCCCGCCAGCTCACCAAAGTGGCGCTGGATATCCTTGCCCGTCAGCGCCACTCCGACCAATTCCTGCGCTACATTCCCCGCACCGTCAGCGTCGCCCATAAGACGGGCACCCTGGACGGCATCGCCCACGACGCCGGCGTCTTTTTCCTGCCCCATATGCGCTGTTACCTGGGGGTATTCACCTGGGACGGCCCGGGCACGGAGCGCAACCCCATACAAAAGCAGTTTGTGGGCCGCCTGGCCCGCGCAGTCTATAACACATATAAGGTGAGCCTATGAAAGCGCTTGTCACCGCCCCCGTCTGTCCGCTTAAAACCCGGCCCGACCAGGCCTCCGCGCTGGCCGACGAGGCCCTCCACGGGATGGAGCTGGATCTGCTGTCCGACGAGGGCGGCGGGTGGTACAAAGCCCGCACCCACTACGGCTATACCGGATACGTCCACGCCGCGCACCTGCGCATTGACGACGGGAACGCGCTGGCCTGGTCCTCCCTGCCCATGCAGGTGATGTACCACAAAAACATTGGTTCAAAATGGGTAGAGGTTTAAGCTTGGT
>CAYPZF010000100.1:0-4678 GCA_964415275.1 uncultured Oscillospiraceae bacterium
CCAGCCCCACGCCAAAGACAGAGGAGGTGGCGCTGTATGTGTGGGACCTGCCGCCGATGTCGTACTGGTAGATGCCGTGCACCAGCACCGGGGACTGGGGCGTGCCCTCTGTTTCCTGCACGCTGGTGAGGACGCCGTAGAGGTGGTAATCCCCGGTCACGTCCTCAAGAATCAGCCGGTCAATCTCCCCCTTGGCGTTGAGCCGGTAGAAGCGCACCATGCCGCTTGCGAGAGAGACCCCCGCCAGGCGGGAGGGGTAGACCCGCAGGGCGGCGCCGGTCTCACTGGTGTCCAAAATCTCCACGTCCCGGGCGAGGAGGTAGGCGCCCAGCCCGGCGCCGTCGGAGGCCACCTTGCCGGAAAGGGACTTGCCGCTGAGGGTTTTGACCTCCGCCCCCGAGGCGCCCGTGGCCACCTGCACCAGCGCCCCCGCCCGCAGCGCGCTGTTGGCGGTGGGATAGCTGTACACATTGCCGTCGGTGGCGGTAAGGAACACCGTGTTCGCCGAATAGGCGTTGCCGCTCTGGTCGGTGTAGGAGACGGTTTTCACCTCGGTGACCACGCCGTAGAGGACCGACGCGGTCTGGGCAGGCCTCTGCACCGCGGCTACGCCGCCGGTGCGGCCCAACAGCAGCGTGACGGTATCACCGGTGCGGAAAGCGCCCAGGTCGGAGAGGTCGAACGCGGCGGCGGCCGTCTCAATGGCATAGCTCTTTCCCGCCACGATGACCGACGCGGGCGCCGCTGCGGAGGGCGCGGCGCTCTCATACGTTCCGGTGACCCTGTTGGTGTAGGCCCAGACGGTGCGCATGGACTTAGACCAGTAGACCAGATCGCCGGCCTGGACGGCGGCAGGGGAGGAGAGCCTGCCCCCCCGGTAGACGGCGGCGTTGGAGAGGCTGAAGCCCACTCTGCTCTGCCAGTTGGCGTCGGCCACGACAGGCCCGTCCATAGCCTCGTTCACAAGGGCCACCAGATCAATCTCCCCGCCGGGGGTGAGGGTGTGGCCCAGCGTGGTCAAATAGATCTGCCCCCCCTTGTTCGCGGCGGTGAGGAGGTTGTAGAAAAGCGCCATCGCGTCCCTTCGGGTGAGGGTGGTCGTGTTGGAGGCGGCGGCGACGCCCTCGTTGAGCTTGAGGGCGCGGTACATGGCCATCTGGCCGGAGGGATAGGCGCCGGAGAAGTCGGCGTTGCCGTATCCTAGCAGGCGCAGGGCCATGGTCACCCCCTCGGCCAGCGTGATGGTATGGTTGGGCCGGAAGGTGCCGTCCAGATAGCCGGTGACATACCCGGCCTCCACCGCCGTGGCGATGTATGAGGCCGCCCAGTGGGTGTACGGCACGTCGGGGTAGGGGGAAATGGTGGTCTCACTGCCCGCCCCGTCCCCATAGATTGAGGCCGCGATGGTCATTTTGGTGAACTCCGCCCGGGTGACCGCCCGGTCCAACATCAGGTTGCCGGAGTCGTCGCCCACCATGATGTCTAGGGCCGCCAGAGTTTGGGCCGCCGTCTCCACCGTGGGAACGGCCAGGGCGGTCGGGAAAAGGGCGATGAGCGCCACCGCGGCCAGCAGGCCGGAAATCAGTCTCTTTTTCATGTCAGTTCGCTCCTTTAATCGTATCTGAGGGCGTCGATGGGGTTGAGCCCCGCGGCCTTGTTGGCGGGCAGATAGCCGAAGAGGATGCCGATGCCCACGGAGACCCCAAAGGCGGTGGCCACGGCGCCCGCGGTGGGCATGGCGGAAAAGGTGCCGCCGCCCATCTGGCTGGTCATCAGGGCCCCGATGACCGACCCCGCCAGGTTGGCCAGGCCGATGCCCGCGGCGATGCCGAGGACCCCGCCGATGGCCGAGGTGGTGCCCGCCTCGATGATAAACTGGCCGCGGATGTCCCTCCGCTTGGCGCCCAGGGATTTTCGGATGCCGATCTCCCGGGTGCGCTCGGTCACCGACACCAGCATGATGTTCATAATGCCGATGCCCCCCACCAACAGGGAGATGGCCGCGATGGCCACCAGCACAATCATCATGGTGTTCATCATGGTGTTCATGGCGTCCATCATTTCGACGGAGGTCACCACAAAATAGACATCCCGGTCCTGGAACGTCTGGTAGAGCCGCCTTTCAACGAGCCCCTTGGCGGCGGTGGCCGTGTCCTTGCCGGTGCTGGTGAACAGGTAGATATTGACCGTGGCCGTGGCGTTGAGGCGCAGCGCGTTGCTATAGGGGATGAACACAACGTCGTCGCCGCTGCCCTCGGTGGAGTCGGCCTTCTCCTCCAGGACGCCCACCACGGTGTAGGGGGTCCCTCTAATGGTAATCACCTTGCCCAGGGCGTCCCCCCGGAGGGCCTGTTCCGCCAGGTAGGTCCCGATGACGCAGACGTTCTGGTAGCGGTCCACATCCACATAGGAGAGAAACCGGCCCTCGGCCAGACTCTCGCCGCTCATGGTCTTGTTCCGGCCGCTGTGGTAAAAGACCTCACTGACGCCGTAAATTTTGCTCTTTTCAAACTCCTCGGTCCCTTGGCGGATGACCGCCTGGGTGCTCACATAAGGGCTCACGCCGGCAATGTACGCGGGGTACTTATCGGCCAGCGCGTACATATCGGCGGGCGCTATTGAGCGGGAAGTTCTGTCCCCGTACCCCCAGATCTGCACCTGGACCAGATTGGCCCCCAGCGACTCGAACTGGTCGTTCATCATATTCTGCATGCCGTTGCCCAGGCCGGTGATCACGATGACGGCGGCCACGCCGATGATAATCCCCAGCATGGTGAGCAGCGCCCGCATCTTGCTGGCGAGCAGGGACTTGATGGCCAGGCGGAAGGATTGTCCGAAGTTCATCCGCCCACCGCCTCTCCGGCCGCCCCGGCGTCCTCGTCCTCGTCAAAGGGCTGGATCAGGGCCCGGGCGTCGTGGGCGTCGCCGTCGTAGATGACCTTGCCGTCCTGGAGGCGAATGATACGCTGGGCCTTGACCGCGATGGAGCTGTCGTGGGTGATGAGGACCACTGTATTCCCCTCCTGGTTCAGGCTCCACAGGAAGTTCAGCACATCCCTTCCGGTTCGGGAGTCCAGGGCGCCGGTGGGCTCGTCGGCCAGAATGACCGAGGGGCTGCCAGCCAGCGCCCGGGCGATAGAGGCCCGCTGCTGCTGGCCGCCCGAGAGCTGGGAGGGCAGGTTTTTGTGCTTGTCGCTCAGCCCCACCCGGTCCAGGACCTCCATGGCCCGGGCCCTGCGCTCTTCGGTGGGGACGCCGGCATAGAGCAGGGGGAGCTCCACATTTTCCAGCACACTGAGCTTTGGAATCAGATTATACTGCTGGAAGACAAAGCCCAGCATTTTATTCCGGATTTCGGCCTGCTGGTCGTCCTCCATGGTGGATACGTCCACGCCCCCAAGGTGGTAGGTCCCGGAGGTGGGCACGTCCAGACAGCCGATGATGTTCATGGCGGTGGACTTGCCCGAGCCGGAGGAGCCCACGATGGCCACAAACTCCCCCTGATCGATGGTGATGCTCACCCCGTCCAGGGCGTGGACGGCCTCGTCCCCCATCCGGTAAATTTTATAGACGTCTCTCAATTCAATCAGGTGTTCCAAACCGGTCATCCCCCCATCATCATGTCCATGGCGCTGGACGCCTGATTCAGGATGTAGACCGTTTCCCCCTCCTCCAGGCCGCTGAGGACCTCAATGAACTCCGCGTCGTTGCGGCCCAGGACGACCTCCCGGTTCTCCATCTTGGCGGGGTCGATTACGTTACCGGCACTGTCCAGCGCGCCGGGCCCCGCTACCAGGACGATGCTGGTGCCGTTTTGACCGCGGCTCACCGCGTCCACCGGAATGCACAGGACCTCGCCGGCGTGCTCCACGACGATCCTGGCGGAGATATTCATGCCGGGGAACAGCCCCTCCGGCTCGCGGAGCACCACGGTGACGGGATAGGTGGTCGCGCCCCCGGCGGTGGTCCCGTTGATGTTCACCTTGTCCACATAGCCGGTAAACTGTCGGTTGTTCAGCGCCGAGGAGGTAATTTCCACCGTCTGCCCCACCTGAATCTTGCTGATGTCGAGCTCATGGATGCTCATCTCAAAGGTGAGCACGCTCATGTCGTAGATAACGGCCAGATAACCGGAGGTGGTGGCGTCGATGGTGTCCCCCGCCTTAAAGTTCTTTTCGATGACCGTGCCGGCAATGGGGGAGGTGATGGAGTAGTCCTCCAACTGGTCACGGGCGCTCTCCAGGGAGAGCTCCGCGCTCTGAAGGGAGAGCGCCGCGCTCTCAATTTGGGTGGAGACGGAGTCTGTGGCGAAGGTCCCCAGCAAGGTGCCCTCGCTGACGCGGTCACCCTCGCCGACGTAGAGCGTTTCCACCTCGCCGGAGGTCTTGGCCACCACCTGCTTTTGGGCGGCATAGGTAAAGCCGGCCGCCGCGGAGCAGGCGGCGGAGCCCACCAGGGCGGTGCCGCTGGCACTGTCCGAGAGGGTGCCGGGGTTTCTCACGTTGACGGTCACCCTTCGCACAAGGGTGCCGCCCGGGCCCACCTCGTCGGTGGCGTAAATTTTATCAACAACGCCGGAGAGGGTCTCCAGGGTGCCCCCCACCGTCACCGTGGCGCTCTGGCCCACGTGGAAGCCGGCGGCGTCGGCGGCGTGGAAGGGCACGGTGAGGCACATGGT
>CAYPZF010000101.1:0-4653 GCA_964415275.1 uncultured Oscillospiraceae bacterium
ACGCTTGCTTGCCCTGCTCCTGGCCTGCCTGATGATGTCCACCCTGGCCGCCAGCACCGGAGACGACACCCCGCCCAGCGAGGACCCCGAGGACACCGCCGCCGTAGAGCCGGACGACACGCTCACCAAGGACACCATCAAGATCGGCATGGTCATGATCGGTGAGGAGAACGACAACGGATACAACTACAACCATGTGGTCGGCATGGAGGAAATGCAGGAAGCGCTCGGTATTTCCGACGAGCAAATCATCTACAAGACCAACATCCCCGAGGACTCCCAGTGCGAAACCGCCATCCGTGAGCTGGTGGAGGCGGGCTGCAGCATCATCTTCGCCAACAGCTTCGGCCACGAGCAGTACATGGTTCTGGTGGCCGAGGAGCATCCCGAGGTCGAGTTCTGCCACGCCACCGGCTACCAGTCCGCCGTGGACGAGATGGAGAACACCCACAACTACTTCACCAAGATTTTTGAGGCCCGCTACCTGGCCGGCATCGCCGCCGGTCTGAAGGCCAAGGAAGTGGAGAACAGCAAGCTGGGCTATGTGGCCGCCAAGCCCTTCGCCGAGGTCATTTCCGGCTACACCGCCTTCTACCTGGGCGCCAAGAGCGTCTATCCCGAGGTGACCATGGACGTGATTTACACCAACGAGTGGAGCGACGCGGCCCTGGAGGCCCAGGCCGCCCAGGCCCTCATTGACGGCGGCTGCGGCGTCATCAGCCAGCACTCCGACACCACCGCCCCCGCCACCACCGCCGCCCAGAACGGCGTCTTCCAGGTGGGCTACAACGCCGACATGATCCCCGCCGCCCCCGACGCCTCCCTGGTCTCCGCCCGCATCGACTGGGGCGTGTACTACACCTACGCCGTGCAGTGCATGCTGGACGGCACCCCCATCCCGCAGGACTGGTGCCAGGGTCTGGCTGAGGACGCTGTCTATCTGTCCCCCCTCAACGAGGACATCATTGCCGAGGGAACCGCCGAGGCCATTGAAGCGGCCAAGGCCGAGCTCATTGACGGCACCCGCCATGTCTTTGCCGGCCCGTTCACCGGCACCGGCGACAACTTCGGTGAGACCGTCACCATCGACCTGAAGGAAGGCGAGTGGTTCGAGGAGAACGAGACCGCCTCCGCCCCCTCCTTCCTGTACATCATCGAAGGTGTGAACGTGCTCCAGTAAGCTCTCTGCGCTAACCCCAAGGGCGGGGCCGCGTGACCCGCGCGGCCCCGCTTTCCTGCTTTCCCGGCGGTCCGGGAGGGGAGGAAAGCGAATGCCACAGTCCGGGAAAGAGGTGGGTTTGTGGAATCACATAACGCCATTGAGTTAAAAGGCATCACCAAGACGTTTGGAGATGTAGTGGCCAACGACAAGATATGCCTGACCGTGCGCCGGGGAGAGATTTTATCTCTGCTGGGGGAAAACGGCAGCGGAAAGACCACCCTGATGAACATGCTGTCTGGCATCTATTTCCCAGATGCCGGACAGGTCCTTGTGGACGGGGAAGAGGTCTCCATTTGCTCCCCCAAGGACGCCTTCGACCTGGGAATCGGCATGATCCACCAGCACTTTAAGCTGGTGGATGTGTTCACCGCGGCCGAAAACATCATTTTGGGACTGCCGGGGGCCGGAAGGCTGGACCGCAGGGCGGTGGCCGCGGAAATCACGGAAATCAGCCGGAGGTACGGCTTTGACATTGACCCCGAGCGGAAGATTTACGACATGTCGGTCAGTGAAAAGCAGACCGTGGAGATTGTCAAGGTGCTCTACCGGGGCGCCAACATCCTGATTTTGGACGAGCCCACCGCCGTGCTCACCCCCCAGGAGACCGAGAAGCTCTTTGCCGTGCTGCGGAATATGAAGGCCGACGGCAAGGCCATCATCATCATTTCTCACAAGCTCCACGAGGTGATGGCGGTCTCCGACAAGGTGGCGGTGCTGCGCAAGGGGAAGTACATCGGGACGGTGAACACCAAGGAGACCAGCCCCCAGGCCCTGACCGACATGATGGTGGGCCGGGCGGTGAGCCTGGACATCGACCGGCCCCTGGTGGAGCGCCGCCTGGCCCGGTTGGAGATCAAGGGCCTCACCTGCGTCAACAGCGAGGGGGTCACTGCCCTGGACTGCGTTTCCTTCACCGCCTTCTCGGGAGAGATTTTAGGCGTGGCCGGCGTGGCCGGCAGCGGGCAGAAGGAGCTGCTGGAGGCCGCCGCCGGCCTCCAGGCCGTGAAGGCGGGCCGGATTATTTACCATCCGCCCCACCCGGACGACCCCATTGCCGGCCGGCACCACCCCGTGGATGAGGAGGGGGAGGACCTGGTGGGCAAATCTCCCATACAGATCCAGAAGATCGGCGTCTCCCTGGCCTTTGTGCCTGAGGACAGGCTGGGCATGGGACTGGTGGCGGGCATGGATATGACGGACAACATGATGCTTAAGACCTATAATCGGGGCCGGGGGCCCATTGCCGACCGCCGCCCCCCCCGCGCGCTGGCCGAGCGGCTGATTCAGGAGCTGGAGATTGTCACCCCCGGGATTTCCACCCCGATACGCAAGCTCTCCGGCGGCAACGTGCAGAAGGTGCTGGTCGGGCGGGAAATTGCCTCCAACCCCACGGTGCTCATGACCGCCTATCCCGTTCGGGGGCTGGACATCAACTCCTCTTATACCATCTATCACCTGCTCAACCAGCAGAAGCAGCAGGGGGTCGCCGTCATTCTGGTGGGGGAGGACCTGGACGTGCTGCTGGAGCTGTGTGACCGCATCCTGGTCCTCTGCGGCGGAAGGGTCTCCGGCATTTTGGATGGCCGTACCGCCACCAAGGAGGAGGTGGGCCTTTTGATGACCCATCTGCCCGACGTGGCCTGCGCGGCGGACGCGCGGGACGGGGGAGAGGAGGCGGACACCCATGGAGCCTAACAGGGAACCCCTGGTCCGCATCGCCAAGCGGACGGACATCTCCCGGGGCCGGGCGTGGATGCTCCGCGGCATTGCCATTTTCCTGGCCCTGTGTGCCGGCGGCCTCATGGTGATGGCCCTGGGGCACAACCCGGTCTCCGTCTACGCCACCATGGTGGAGGGCGCCCTGGGGACGAAAACCGGCCTGCGGGAGACGGTGAAGATCACGGTGCCCCTTCTGGGCGCGGCCATCGCCATCGCCCCCGCGTTTATGATGAAGTTCTGGAACATCGGCGCCGAGGGCCAGATTTTGGCCGGGGGCATCGCCGCCTCTTACTTTGCCCTGTTCCACGCCCAGACCATGCCCCGGCCCGTGCTGCTGGCGGTCATGTTTGTCGCCGCCGCCGCGGCCGGAGGGCTCTGGGGGCTGATTCCCGCCGCCTTTAAGGCGAAGTGGGGCACCAACGAGACGCTGTTTACCCTGATGCTCAACTATGTGGCGCTGGGCATTGAGCAGTATTTCCAGAACGGGCCCTGGAAGGACCCGAAGGGCACGGGCTTTCCCATCATTGCCACCTTTCATAAGGCGGCCCGGCTGCCCAAGGTGTTCGGTGTCCACGCGGGGTGGATTATCATCCTTGTGTTTACCGTCGTCATGTTTTTTTACCTGCGCTACGCCAAGCAGGGCTATGAGATCGCGGTGGTGGGTGAGAGCGAGCGCACCGCCCGGTACGCCGGGATGAACGTGTCCAAAATTGTCATGCGCACCATGGCGCTCTCCGGCGCCATCTCCGGCATTGTGGGCTTTCTGGTGGTCTCCGGGGCCGACTACACCCTCACGGCCACCACCGCCGGAGGCGTGGGCTTTACCGCCATCACCGTGGCGTGGCTGGCCAAGCTCAACCCCATTATTATGGTGGTCATCGCCTTTTTCCTGGCCATCCTGGACAAGGGGTCCAACACCATCCAGACCAGATTTAAAATCCCCTCCGCCGAGGCGGAGGTGCTCACCGGCATTATCCTGTTCTTTATGCTGGGCTGCGAGTTTTTCATCCACTATCGCCTCATTTTCCGCAGGAAGGGGGCCAACCTATGAACACCGCGATGAATTTCCTGGTGGCCGCCGTCTTGGCGGGCACGCCCCTGCTCTTTGGCACCTTGGGGGAGATTTTGACGGAGAAGTCGGGCAACCTCAACCTGGGCGTGGAGGGCATGATGTTCATGGGCGGCGTGGCCGGGCTGGCCGGGTCCTATTACTACGAGCTGGCGGCGCAGACCCCCAGCGGCCTGGTTTCCGCCCTGGTCGCCCTTGTCTGCGCCTTCCTCTGCGCCGCCTTCGGCGCGCTGCTGTACAGCGTCCTTACCGTTACCCTCCGGGCCAACCAGAACGTCACCGGTCTGGCCCTCACCATCTTCGGCACCGGATTCGGCAACTTTGTCGGCGAGGCCATCGGCAGCAGGAACCCCAGCCGCTATATGGCGGTGGGCTCCGCCACAAAGGCCGCGTTTAACAGGGGGATTCCCGGCCTCTCCGACCTGCCGGCGGCGGGGAAGCTCCTCTTTTCCTATAACTTTATGGTCTACCTGGCCATCGCGGTGGCCGTCGCCCTGGGCATTTTCCTCAACCGCTCCCGCAAGGGGCTGAACCTGCGGGCCGTGGGCGAATCCCCGGCCACGGCCGATGCCGCGGGCATCAACGTCACCCGCTATAAGTATCTGGCCACGATTATCGGCGGCGGCATCTGCGGCATCGGCGG
>CAYPZF010000102.1:0-4646 GCA_964415275.1 uncultured Oscillospiraceae bacterium
CGATGCCGGAAAGTGTGCGGGATCCCGCTGTGGCCAAGGGGAAGAAGGAGGAGACCGCCCAGGCCGCCGAACAGGTGGCCCGGGACATTGAACCCACCCTGGAGCAGGGCCCCTCCGCCTACCAGTACCCGCCCCTCTCCCTGCTGGACGAGCCGGACGACATCTCCTCGGGGGAGGCCATGGGGGAGCTCCGGACCAACCAAGCCCGCCTGGCGGATACCATCCGGTCCTTTGGCATTGAGGCGAAAATCACCGGCGTGATTCGCGGCCCGTCGGTCACCCGGTATGAGGTGGAGCTGGAGCAGGGGGTGCGGCTCAACAAGCTCACCAATCTGTCCGACGACATCGCCCTGGCCCTGGGGGCCCCGGGAGTGCGCATCGCCCCTATCCCGAATAAAATTTCCATGGTGGGCATTGAGGTGCCCAACAAGCTGGTCTCCCCGGTCTCCATCCGGGAGGTCATCGACTCCAGGGAGTTCCGGAACCACCCCTCCAAGGTGGCCTTTTCCGTGGGCAAGGACATCGGGGGCAACAGCATTGTGGGCAACATTGCCAAGCTGCCGCACCTGCTGATTGCCGGCACCACCGGGTCCGGTAAATCGGTGTGCACCAACTCCCTGATTGTCTCCCTGCTGTATAAGGCGACGCCGGAAGAGGTCCGCCTGATTATGGTGGACCCTAAAATGGTGGAGCTGGGCATCTACAACGGCATTCCCCACCTGCTGATTCCGGTGGTCACCGACCCCAAAAAGGCGGCGGGCGCCCTCCAATGGGCGGTCACAGAGATGATGAAGCGGTACCGCTCCTTCGCTGACGTGGGGGTGCGTGATTTGGCCTCCTACAACGCTCTTATGGCCCGCACCGAGGGCGGGACGAAGCTGCCTCAGGTGGTGGTGGTCATTGACGAACTGGCCGATTTGATGCTGGTGGCGGCAAAAGAGGTGGAGGAGTCCATTTGCCGTGTGGCCCAGATGGGCCGTGCCGCCGGGATGCACCTCATCATCGCCACCCAGCGCCCCTCCGCCGATGTGATTACCGGGCTCATGAAGGCCAACATCCCCAGCCGGATTGCCTTTGCGGTGGCCTCCGCGCTGGAGTCCCGCATTATTTTGGACACCACCGGCGCGGAAAAGCTGGTGGGCCGGGGCGATATGCTCTGGTTCCCCTTGGGGATGGGCAAGCCCCTGCGGGTGCAGGGCTGCCTGATTTCCGACCAGGAAGTGGGCGCCGTGGTGGACTTTGTGAAGAAGGGCGGACAAGCCGAGTACGACGAGGGCATCATCCACGAGATTGAGCAGCACGTGGCGGAAAAGGAGAAGGGGAGCCGCGGCGTCGGCGGCTCCGCCCTGGACGAGTCAGGCGACGGAATGGACGAGCTGCTGCCCTCCGCCATCGAGGTGGTGGTGGAGAGCGGCATGGCCAGCGTCTCCATGCTCCAGCGCCGCCTCAAGCTGGGCTACGCCCGGGCCGCCCGTCTGGTGGACCAGATGGAGGGCAAGGGCGTGGTGGGCCCCTTCGAGGGCTCCAAGCCCCGTCAGGTTTTGATCTCCAAGGAGCAATGGCAGGAGATGCAGTTCAGGCAGGATATGACGGAACCTGTCATGGACCAGATGCCCGACGCGCAGTTGCCTCCCTTTGATATGGAGGACGACGCGTTTTAACTGAAATGATGTTGGAGGAGGTCTCCCTGTGCTCACACTGTTGATTGGCCGGGCCGGCTGTGGAAAGTCTACCGCGCTGCTGAAGCGCTGCAGCGCCCAACCGGGCAAACGGGTGATTCTGGTGCCGGAGCAGTCCTCCCACGAGACCGAGCGCCGCCTGTGTCAAGTGGGCGGCAACCGGGCCACCTGGGGGGCCGAGGTGCTCTCCTTTACACGCCTGGCCGACCGGGTGTTTGCCCGTGTCGGCGGGCTGGCCGCGCCCGCCCTGGAAGGGGGCGGGCGTCTTTTGCTGCTCTACCAGGCGCTCAAGGCGGTCTCCGATCAGCTGACCGTGTATACCCGCTCCGCTCGGAAGCCCGCCTTTTTAACCGGCCTGCTGGCCACGGTGGACGAGCTCAAAAGCTGCTGTATTTCCCCCTCCGCGCTCTGGGCGGCGGCGGAGGAGACAGAGGCGCCGGAGGGCTCAAAGTGGCGGGACCTGTCTCTTATCTACGGCGCCTACGACGCGCTGTGCGCCCAGGGCCCTATGGACCCGCGGGACAGGCTCACCCGCCTGGCCGAGGGGCTGGACCGGTGTGATTATCTGGGGGAGACCCGCGTCTACGTGGACGGGTTTACCGACTTTACACCCCAGGAGCTCCAAGTGCTGCGGCGTGTGCTGCGCCAGAGCGCGGCCGTCACCGTCGCCCTAACCTGTGACCATCTGGCCGAGGACGAGGGGGGAGAGGGGGTCTTTTCCCCCGCCCGGCGGACGGCGGCCCGGCTGCTGCGTATGGCCCGGGAGGAGGGGGTGCCTACGGAGGTGGAGACGCTGCTTCCCGCCGCTCCGCTCCGCCCCCCTGTGCTGGACCATCTGGAGCAAACGCTCTTTTCCGCCGCGCCCACCCCCTTTGCGGGTTCGCCGGAGGGGCTGGAGCTCTTTTCCGCCTGGTCTCCCCGGGGCGAGGTGGAGTGGACGGCGGCGCGCATCCTTCAACTGGCCCGGGAGGAGGGGGTGCGCTTCCGGGATATCGTGGTGACCGCCCGCAGTCTGGCGCCCTACCAGGACTTGGTTGAGAGCGTTTTCTCTCAATATGGCATCCCGGTCTTTGTCACCGCCATGACGGACATCCTTCAAAAACCGGTGCTGGCCCTGGTCACCGCCGCGCTGGACACCGCGGCGGGGGACTACACCGGGGATGACCTCTTCCGCTATCTCAAGACCGGACTGACCGACCTGACCGCCGACGAGTGCGACCGCCTGGAGAACTATGCCCTCAAATGGAATATCCGGGGCAGCCGCTGGAGGGCGTCCAAGGACTGGGCCATGCATCCCAGGGGCTTTGGGTACCCCTTCACTGAGGAGGACCAGGCGCTGCTGGCGCAGATGAACGCCCTGCGCCGTCGGGCGGTGGCGCCGCTGGAGGCGCTCCGCCTGAACCAAGACAAGACCGGAAGGGGGCAGGCGTTATCGCTTTACACCTTTTTGGAGGGCATCGGACTTCCCGACCGGCTTGAGGCCCGCACCGTCGCCCTCAGGGAACGGGGAGCGCTCACCCTGGCGGCGGAGTACGAGCAGTTGTGGGACATCCTTTGCCGTGGTCTGGAGCAGTGCGCCTCTATCTTGGGGGAGACCCCGGTGGCCCTGGAGGAGTTCGCCCAGATTTTGCGGCTGGTGCTCTCCCAGTACACCGTGGGGGCCATCCCGGTCTCTCTGGACCGGGTGACGGTGGGAGAGGCGCCGCGCGTTGCCAACAAAGGCGCCAAGGTCCTCTTTTTCCTGGGTGCCGACGACGGGTCCATCCCCCAGGCGGTCTCCGCCCCCGGCCTTCTGTCCGACGAAGATCGCGCGCTGTTGGCGGCTTGCGGCCTGGAGGCCGCGCCCCGGCTGGAGGAAAAGCTGTTTCGGGAGGCCACGGTGGTGTACACCGCCTGCGCCCAGCCCACCGAGAGGCTGATTGTCACTTGGCCCGGGGCCGGGACCGAGGGGGAGGAGAAGCGGCCCTCGTTTCTGGTGGAGCGGCTGAAAAGGTATGTCCCAAGCCTGGTCCCCCAGGAGGAGGGTGCGCTGCGGGGTACCTTCCGATTGGCCGCGCCCCGCCCCGCCCTGGAGGTGGCGGGCCGGGACCGGCGGGTCTTGGCGGCGCTGAAGGCCCTGCCCGACTGGAGTGAGCGGGCCGCCCGGCTGGAGCGGGTCACCGCTTGGGAGCGCGGTGCCCTGTCCCCCGGGGCGGTGGAGGCCCTCTACGGCCGGAGGATTCCCATGTCGGCCTCCCGCATGGACAAGTACAAATCCTGTCACTTCTCCTATTTTATGCAGTATGGGCTCCGGGCACAGCCCCGGACACCCGCCGGCTTTGACGCGCCTGAATACGGCACCTTTATTCACTATGTGCTGGAGCATGTATTCCAGGAGAGCAAAACCCCCAGCCGCGCCATGGTGGAAGCGGCGGTCGGGCGGTACGTGACGGAGGAGCTGGGCGGCATGGAGGACAAGACGCCCAGGTTCCGCTATCTCTTCGGCCGCCTGCTGCGGGCGGTGTACCAGGTGGTGGAGAATGTGGCGGAGGAGCTGTCCGCCTCCGCGTTTACACCCATCGCCTTTGAGCTGGGCTTTGGCCGGACGGGAGAGCTGCCCCCGGTAGAGCTCACCGTGGACGGGGTCACCATCAGCATCTCCGGCCTGGTGGACCGGGTGGACGGCTGGGAAAAGGACGGCAGGCTGTACCTGCGGGTGGTGGACTACAAGACCGGCCGGAAATCCTTTGACCTCACAGAGCTGTGGAATGGAATCGGGCTGCAGATGCTGCTCTATCTCTTTACGCTGGAGCGTGAAGGGGAAACACTTTACGGAAAGGAAGTGGTTCCCGCCGGGGTGCTTTACCTGCCGGCCCGGGACGTCGTCGTCTCCGGTGCCAGTGATATGGACGAGGAGGAGCGCGGCGGCCTGGTGGACAGCGCCTTGCGCTGCCGCGGCGTGCTGCTGGACGACCCGGAGGTCCTGCG
>CAYPZF010000103.1:0-4630 GCA_964415275.1 uncultured Oscillospiraceae bacterium
AATTTTTTTCAAAAATCATGGCGAGGGTCTTGCCCTCCAGATAGCGGTGGCGCAGGCTGTGTTTTTGATTGTACTTCATCTGGTCCGCCACATTGAGGATTTTTGTGATGTCCTCCCGGGTTAAGTCCAGGAGCTTCAGCAGGTCTTTTTTCATCCGAGTCTTTCCTTTCAAGAGAGGGTGTCTCTCAGAATGTCCAGCCCCTTGTCCATCTCCTCCCATGAGATGGTGAGCGGGGGCAGGAAGCGCAGGGCGCTGCCCGCGGTGAGGCACAAAAGACCATTTTGGACCAGCTGGGCGGCCAGCTCCTTGTTGGTCCGCGCGCCCGTGACCTCCACGCCGATCATGAGGCCCATGCCCCGCGTGCGGCCCAGACTGGGCAGCTCCATGGCCTCAATGGCGTTGCGCAGATAAAACCCCTTCTCCCCCACCAGGGTGAGGGCGGCGTCGTCCAAAATATCCAGCACCGTGAGGGCGGCGGCGGCGCAGATGGGGTTGCCGCCGAAGGTGGTGGCGTGGGTGCCGGGGCCCAGCACAGGGCGGCACCGCTCGCTGACCAGGAAGCCGCCCAGGGGCAGGCCCCCGGCGACGCCCTTGGCAAAGGAGACCGCGTCGGGCAGTATGCCGTACTGCAGGAAGGCGAAGAGGGTGCCGGTGCGGCCGATGCCGGTCTGAACCTCGTCGATGAGCAGGAGCCAGTCCCGCTCGGCGCAAAAGACCGCCAGGGCATGGACAAATTCCTTGGACATCGGCAGCACGCCGCCCTCGCCCTGGACCAGCTCCAGCATCACGGCGCACACGTCATGTCCCGCCACCGCCGCCACCCCCTCCATGGTTGGCTCCGCATGGCGGAACCCGTCGGTGAAGGGGAAGAAATAGTTGTGAAACACATCCTGTCCGGTGGCGGACAGGGTGGTGATCGTCCGGCCATGGAAGGAGTTGCGCAGGGTGAGGATGGTGCCCCGTCCCTTCCCGTACCGGTCGAAGCTGTACTTCCGGGCCAGCTTGATGACCCCCTCGTTGGACTCGGCGCCGGAGTTGGCGAAAAAAGCGGCCGCCATGCCGGAGCGCTGACACAGGCGCTGGGCCAGCTTGGCGTAGGGCGCCGAGTAGAACAGGTTGGAGCAATGCCCCAGCTTGAGGGCCTGCTCCATAATGGCCTCAGCCCAGCGCTCGTTGCCATAGCCGATGGAGTTCACGCCGATGCCGGCGGCAAAGTCGATATAGGCGCGGCCGGCCCCGTCGTAGAGCGTGGCACCCTTGCCGTGGTCAATGTCCACGTCGTAGCGGCCGTAGGTCTGCAGGGTGTAGGCTTGGTCCAGCTCCTTGAGCGCTTGAAAGGTCATGGCGAACACCTCACGTTTCTTTTTATAGGAGCATGGTGCCGATGCCCTCGTCGGAGAGCAGCTCGATGAGGATGGAGTGGGGGATGCGCCCGTCCAGGATGTGGGTGCGCTGAACCCCGGAGCGGACGGCCTCCACACAGCACTCCACCTTGGGGATCATGCCGCCGGAGATGACGCCGTCCTTCACCAGCCCGGGCACATCGGAGACCGGCACCACTTGAATAAGGGTGCTCTCGTCCTCGGGGTCCCGGAGCAGACCGCGCACATCGGTGAGCAGAATGAGCTTTTCCGCGCCCAGGGCGATGGCCAGTTTGGCGGCGGCGGTGTCGGCGTTGATGTTATAGACCGTGTCGGCGTCCGCCCCCTGGGCCACGGTGGAGATGACAGGGATGTAGCCCTTTTCCAGGCAGTCGTTCACCGTGTCGGGACAGACACTTGTGATCTCGCCCACCAGGCCGTACTTCTCGTCCAGCCGCTTGGCCAGAAGCATGCCGCCGTCCAGGCCGCACAGGCCGATGGCCTTGCCCCCCAGACGGTTCAGGGTGGCCACCAGGTCCTTGTTCACCTTGCCGCAGAGGACCTGCTGGACCACCTCCATGGTCTCCCCGTCGGTATAGCGCAGGCCGTCCACAAATTGGGGTGTCTTGCCGATCTTCTTCAGCATGTCGTTGATTTCAGGGCCGCCGCCGTGGACCACCACCACCCGAATCCCCACCAGGTGGAGCAGGATGATATCGGAAATGACCGCGTGGCGCAGCGCCTCGGAAATCATGGCGTTGCCGCCGTATTTAATGACCACCGTCTTGCCGCTGTACTCCTGGATATAGGGCAGGGCTTCGGCCAGCACCGTGGCCCGGTCGATATGGGAATATGACATTGTTGACTCTACCTCCGATGACTCTCCCGGCGCCGGGAGAGCCGTTTTAACGTGTTTCGGTCTGTTACGTGCGGTAATCCCCGTTGATTTTTACGTAGTCACAGGTGAGGTCACAGCCCCAGCAGGTGGCGCTATGCTCCCCTTCGTGGAGGGCGATTTGGATGACCACCTCGTCCTGGGAGAGGACGCGCTTCGCCAGCGCCTCGTCAAAGTCCAGGCCGGAGCCCCCCTGACAGACGGGCACGGTGCCTAGGGCGGATTGAAAGCTGATGTCTACATATTCGGGGCGGAAAGGGGCCTTGGAATAGCCCATGGCGCACAGGACACGGCCCCAGTTGGCGTCGGCGCCGCACATGGCGGCCTTGACCAACGAAGAGCCCACCACCGCCTTGGCCAGCCGTTCGGCGCTCTCCTCCCCGCGGGCGCCGCGCACCGTACAGGTGATGAGGCGGCTGGCGCCCTCCCCGTCGGCGGCGATGCTCTTGGCCAGATGCTCACACACCTCGCGCAGCGCCCCGGCAAACACAGTATAGCTCTCGTCCTTCCACTCAATGAGGGGATTGCCCGCCATGCCGTTGGCCAGTACCACACACATGTCGTTGGTGGAGGTGTCTCCGTCCACGGTCACCCGGTTAAAGGTGCGGGGCACCACCTGGCGGAGAGCCTGCTCCAGCATCTCGTGGGTGATGGCGCAGTCGGTGGTGAGGAACGCCAGCATCGTGCCCATATTTGGATGAATCATGCCGGAGCCCTTGGCAATGCCGCCGATGGTCACCTCTTCCCCGCCGATGGATACCGTGACCGCGATCTCCTTTTTCGAGGTGTCGGTGGTCATGATGGCCTCTGACGCCTCGCCGGAGCCCTCCCTAGTGAGACGCCGGGCCACTACAGGCATCCCCCGCTCAATGGCGGCGATGTTCAGGGTCTGGCCGATGACGCCGGTGGAGGCCACCGCAAAGTCGGCGGGGCGGAGTCCGGTGGCGGCGGCGGCATACTCGCACATGAGCCGGGCATGTTCATGGCTCATGGGGCAGCAGGCGTTGGCATTGCCCGAGTTGGCCACGATGCCGCGGCAGACGCCGTCCTCCAGGTGCTCCATGGTCACGTAGAGGGGGGCCGCCTTCACCCGGTTGAGGGTGTACACCGCGGCCGCGGTGCACTCGGTCTCGGAGAGGATAAGGGCCAAATCCCGCTTGCCGGAGAGAAAGTCGGCCTCCGACAGGCTGCCCGGCGGGGACTGGCTGCCCTCCTTGACACCGCAGCGGACCCCCGCCGCCAAAAAGCCCCGGGGCGCGGTCACGCCGCCTGTGGTCTGTCTCATCGTATCACCTTTCCGTTCTTGTTATCTCCGCCCAGGGCGGCCGGTGTCTCCCGCCGGGGCGGAGGATTACAGCTGCAGGCCCTCGGTCTCCGCAAAGCCCAGCATCAGGTTCATATTTTGGACTGCCGCGCCTGAGGCGCCCTTCCCCAAGTTATCAAACCGGGCGGTGAGCATGGTCTGGGTCTCGTGGCCGCAGACGGTGAGTTCCAGCCGGTCTGTGCCGGCAAATGTATCGGTAGCCAGCCGGGGGCCTCGCCCGCCGAGGGGGGCCACCGTCACCACCGCCTGCCCCTCGTAGTGGGCGGCGAGCATATCGCGCAGGTCCGCCGCCGTAGGGGTGCCGATGAGACAGCTGTTCTGGAGCAGGACGGAGGTGGCCATCCCCTGATAGATGTCGCCCAATATGGGGGAAAAGAGAGGCGGAAACGCCAGCCCGGCCACCTGCTGCATCTCAGGCAGGTGCTTGTGCCGCAGGTCCAGCGCGTAGAGGTTGGGGGAGGCCAGCGAAGGGTCCCGGTCCGCGGACTCATACTCGGCGATGAGCTGTTTGCCGCCGCCGGAGTAGCCGGTTAGGGAATAACAGGGCACGGGATAGTCCCGGGGGAGCACCCCCAGGGCCACCAGCGGCGCCACGGTGGACAGAAAGCCGGTGGCGTGACAGCCGGGGTTGGCCACCCGTCCGGCCCCTTCCACCCTCTGCCTCTGGCCGGCCAGCAGCTCCGGAAATCCGTACACCCAGCCCGCCTCGGTGCGGTGGGCCGTGGAGGCGTCAATGAGCTTGGCGCGGCCGTGCTCCGCCAGGGCCACCGCCTCCCGGGCGGCGGCGTCCGGCACACAGAGAAACGCCAGATCGGCGGCACGCAGGAGCTTCTGCCGCGCCGCCGTATCCTTCCGCTTCTCCTCGTCAATGAGCAGCAGGTCGATATCTGTCCTGCTGCCCAGGCGCTCATAAATCTGAAGGCCGGTGGTGCCCTCCTTGCCGTCAATATAAACCTTGGGCTTCATCTAAGTCCGCTCCTCCAAAAATGCCTCGATGCCGGCAATCTGCCGCTCTACGGCGGCCCGGGCCGGGCCGCCCCCGACCCCCC
>CAYPZF010000104.1:0-4617 GCA_964415275.1 uncultured Oscillospiraceae bacterium
GGCCAGCCCCAGAGCAGCTCGAAACGTGAGCCGTCCGTGCCCAGACTGTTGCGTTTTTATCACGCCACTTACCTGTGAAAGGAAGGTTAACCCATGCGGAATTCGACGCCGAGTCCGCCTTCGGGATGGTTCCAGCCCCTCACAATTTTACCGCCGGAGAGGATGCGGCAGGTGCCGCACTCCAGACATCCCTCGTAGCTGAAGATGAACTTTCCTTCGGGCGTTACTTCATACAGGCGGGCAGGGCAGCCCAGCAGCAATTTTCTGATTTCTACCGGATCGTCGTAGGACTCGTCCGCGTCTATGTGGCTGTTGCCCTCATCGACGTGGAACTTATTCAGACCGAGCTTATCATCAACAGACAGTTTAGCCATTACAGTGCCCCCATTCCTTTCAATCCATCGTTGGCCAGATTAATCAGGCCAATCGGCTTCGCCGCATCCAGCGCGACGTCTCGAATCTTCTTCGGCTCGGAGCCGTCCACCACGAAGAGGGAGGAGAGAATCTCATCCAGCATGCCGGGATACTGCTCGAACATGCGGTGGGAGGACTCCATAAACGCCGGGAACTTGCGGTAGTGCTTCATGTCCCGAATCACAAAGCTCTCCTCCATGGCGGTCTGATAGGCGGACAGTGTGTCGGCGCTGAAGTCGCCCTTCTCCTTGGCCTTGATAATGGTCTCGGCAGCCAGACGGCCGGACTCAATGGCCAGGTCCATGCCGCGCACGGTCAGGCCAAGGTTGATGACCAGAGCAGCCGCGTCGCCGGCCACGAGCACGCCGTCGTCGTAGAGGGTGGGAATCATGTTGTAGCCGCCCTCAGAGACCAGGTGGGCGGAATATTCCACTGTTTTGCCGCCGGCAATCAGGGGCCGGATGACGGGATGCTCTTTCATGCGGTCCACCATCTCAGGCACGGAAACGCCGGAGTGGCCGATGTCGCCCACGGTGGCGACGACGCCGATGGAGATGCTTTCCTTGTTCGTGTACAAGAAACCGCCGCCTATGTTACCGCCGGTGGGATAGCCCACGAACATCCAGGCGGTGCCCTCGCCGGCCTCGTTGCCAAAGCGGCTGGTGATGGTGTTCTCATCCAGGGTAATGACTTCCTTGGCGCCTACGGCCACCTGATGGGGGTCGAGCTCCTTTTTCATGCCCAGCTTCTGGGCGAGCAGGGAGTTGACGCCGTCAGCCAGAAGCACTACGTCAGCCAGCATGGTCTCCTCACCGGCCACGATGCCCACGACCTTGCCGTCCTGCTTCACCACGTCGTCCACGCGGATGCCGGGGACGATCATGGCGCCCTCAGCCTCGGCCTTGCCGGCCAGCCACTGGTCGAAGCGGCTGCGCAGCACGGAGTAAGAGGGGGAGAGGTTCAGCTTATCAGAGACGTAATCAATGGTGGTGCCACCGTCCGAGGTGAGAAAGGAAATGCGTTCTTTGGTGATTTTGCGCTCAACGGGAGCCTCCTCAGCAAAGCCGGGGATGACCTTCTCCAGGCTGTGACCATACATACGGCCGCCGGTCATGTTCTTCGCGCCACAGAATCCGCCGCGCTCGATGAGAATGACCTCAAGCCCCTCCTTGGCGAGTAGGTATGCCGCTGTCAGGCCTGCCAGACCACCGCCGACGATGATTACATCAAATTTTTCTTCGCCCATGCGTATGTCCTCCTTCTTGTTGTGTTTACCGTATTTTTGACAGAAATACCAATGCTAAGCGAAACCCGCAAAGGAAGACATCGTTGCACCCTTCGCTTAAAACTGGTTCTTCCCGCCGGACTGCCCAAAATAACACTTTGTATGCATTACAACAAAGTATATGATATTATACAAAAAAAAGAAAATGAAGTCAAGGACGTCCCATGAATAAAAGGGCGAAAAAGAGAGGGATTTTTTTCTTCCCCTCCCCGGGACGGAGAATGGGCCGAACGAAGGGCAGGGAAAAGCCGCGCATGGGCGAAGGGCGTTTGAGAGAAATTATGAGGTGGCTGCCGCCATGGTGCGGCAGCGCCGGAGGCCGGGAGGCCTTAAAACAGCATCAGTTCCTCCGCCGAGGTGCCCAGTGTGTCTGCAAGGCGCGCGGCGGTCTCCGGTGTCAAAGCGCGGCCGCCGGTTTCCAGATCGTAGACGGCGCGGAGCCCCAGCCCGCTCAACGCGCCGAGGGCCTCCTGGCTCATGCCGATTTTCAGACGGTACTTTTTGATACGATTTTTCATTGTGGAACCTCCAGATATAATTTAGGATAGGATTCCACAAAAGACAAGAGAGATACTTAGCAATAATAAGCAGCGCGCGAGCGGTGAAAGGCCGGCCTGCAAAGCGGCGAAAGAAGAACGCCCGAAACCACTGCGGTTTCGGGCGCTTTTCTTGGCAGCCGGAGAAGGATTCGAACCCTCACAAACAGAGTCAGAGTCTGCCGTGCTACCGTTACACAATCCGGCTGTGTATGCTTGTGATCGCAGATGCAACCATCATTATAGCAAAAGATGGCGATTTGTCAACAGGAATTTCATCCTTGACAAAAAAAGCGGCCTCCGGTAAAATTAACGAAAAGGATAGAAGCAAAAAGGCGATGAAGGGAACAAGACATGGCGGCTGTGGTCAGAGAGCCGGCGGCAGGTGCGAGCCGGTACGGACTTCCATGTGCATAACTCATCCCGGAGCCGTCCGCCTGAACTTGGATTAGGGCGGGCCGCGGGGCCCCGTTAACGGCCCAAGGCCTTGTTGGAGGTCTGTGAGGGCAGCGAGGGAAACCAGCTGCCGAATCAGGGTGGTACCACGTAATTTACGTCCCTGACCGATTGTGCGGTCGGGGACGTTTCATATCCCTGGCCGCTGATGGAGGAGAGACCATGAAAGACCAATTTCGAAAGTACATTCCGTTCCGGCCCATTCCCATGCAGCGGCGCGTCTGGCCGGACCGGGAGCTCAAGCAGGCTCCGGTCTGGTGTTCGGTCGACCTGCGGGACGGCAACCAGGCGCTCATCGACCCCATGAACGTGGAGGAGAAGCTGGAGCTGTTTCACACGCTGGTGGACATCGGCATCAAGGAGATTGAGGTGGGGTTCCCCTCGGCCGCCCAGGTGGAGTATGATTTCCTGCGCACCCTCATTGAGGGGGGGCATATCCCGGGCGATGTGACGGTGCAGGTGCTGGTCCAGGCCCGGGAACACCTCATCCAACGCACCTTTGAGGCCATCGACGGGGCGAAGGACGTAATCCTCCATTTCTACAACTCCACCTCCGCGCTGCAGCGCAAGGTGGTGTTCCACAAGGAGCGGGACGGGATCACAAAGATTGCCGTGGATGCCGCGCGGCTAATCCGGGAGCTCTCCGAGCCACTGGTCCAGGGCGGCATGAACCTTCGCTACCAGTACTCTCCCGAGTCCTTTATGGGGACGGAGATGGACTATGCCGTGGAGATCTGCCAGGCGGTGCTGGATGAGCTCCGCGCCACGCCGGAGCGCAAGGTGATCCTCAACCTGCCCACCACCGTGGAAAACTGTATGCCCAACTACTTTGCCGACGAGATTGAATACTTTATCTCCAAGCTGCCCGGCCGGGACCGCGCCATCATCTCCCTGCATCCCCACAATGACCGGGGCTGCGGCGTGGCCACCGCCGAGCTGGGGATGCTGGCGGGCGCCGAGCGGGTGGAGGGTACCCTGTTCGGTAACGGAGAGCGTACCGGCAACGTGGACCTTGTCACCCTGGCGCTCAACCTCTACACCCAGGGGGTGGACCCGGAGCTGGATTTCTCCAGCATCAACAAGGTCAAAGAGGTCTACGAGCGGGTGACCAAAATGAAGATTGGGGAGCGCCAGCCCTACGCGGGTGAGCTGGTGTTCACCGCTTTCTCCGGCTCCCATCAGGACGCCATCAGTAAGGGGCTGCAGCATATGAAGGAGACGGGCGGACCCTTCTGGGAGGTGCCCTACCTGCCCATAGACCCCACTGATTTGGGCCGGCAGTACGAGCCCATCATCCGCATCAACAGCCAGTCTGGCAAGGGGGGCGCCGCCTTCATCATGCAGCAGAGCTTTGGCTTCGAGCTGCCCAAGGCCATGCACGCCGAATTTGGCGCCATCGTCCAGCAGGAGACCGAACGGGTGGGCAAGGAGCTGCCGCCCCGGCGCATCTACGAGCTCTTTCAGGCGGAGTACATCGACGCGATGGAGCCCTACCGCCTGATCCGCCACACCTTCCAGGATGAGACCGACGCGCGGGGGGACTCCCTTGTTACCTTCTCGGGCACCCTGGGGCACAAGGAGACCGTCTTTGAGGTCATGGGAAAGGGCAACGGCCCCATCGACGCGTTCTTCCAGGCCATCCACGGCCAGAAGATGGACCGCTTTACCTTTGTGGACTACAAGGAGCACGCCATCCGGAGCGGCTCCGACTCCATGGCGGTGGCCTATATTCAGCTGCGGGACAACGGGGGGGAGGATTGGTTTGGTGTGGGTATTTCCCACAACATCAACCTGGCGCCCCTGAGGGGCATCCTCTCCGCCATCAACCGAGCGGTGCGGAAGGGATAGCGCCCGCTCCCTGTGAAAGAAAAGAGAGGCCCGGACCCCCGCGGGGGTCCGGGCCTCTCTTTTTCGATGTCCGGGCCC
>CAYPZF010000105.1:0-4608 GCA_964415275.1 uncultured Oscillospiraceae bacterium
ACTGCGGCGGGCGCCATTCCATCTTCGGGGAGAGCCGCATTGAGGAGACCGCCAAGGAGCACGGGCTTGAGGTGCTGGCGAAAATCCCCATCGACCCCGCCCTGGCGGCGGCCTGTGACAGCGGCACCATTGAGGACATGGAGACCAATTACCTGGCGGGGGCCGCGGAATACCTGGAAAAACACTTGCAAAAGTGACGCGCCCACTGCCCCGCGGACAAAGAAAAAGCCGGGCGGCACACCCCCTCGGGGTGTGCCGCCCGGTCCTTTTTACAGGGGTTTGGACGGCTGCTCCGTGTCCTCGCAGTCGGGGAGGACATAAAAGGTGAAGACCCCGGCGGCCACGACCCGACCGTTGTCGTCGGTGAGCGTCGTCTCGTAGACGCAGAGGCTCCGCCCAACCTTTTGGGGGCGGGCCACGCAATAGACCTTTTTCCCGGTGGCGGGACGGAGAAAGCTCATGCTGTAGTTGACGGTGACGCACAGCTTGCCCGTGGCGGCGTACACCGCGCTGCCGGAGATGGTGTCGGCCAGGGCGGCCAGGCAGCCGCCGTGGACGATGTTGTGCAGGTTCAGGGACTGGGGGGTGATGAGAAGCTCCCCCTCGGCCCGGTCGGCCTCTACCCTTGTGAGGGTGATGTTGTTGTGGTTGATAAACTGGTTCCCGCTGTTGAGCGCTTTGATATGGGTGTCCAGCAGCTCCCGGTTGTTAACGCAAAAATCCATTTAGAATCTTCTCCTCCGCCTCTTCCTCGGTGAGTCCCAGGGTTAAAAGCTTTAAAATCTGGTCCCCGGCGATGCGGCCGATGGCGGCCTCGTGGACCAACTGCGCGTCGGCATGGTTGGCGGTGATGGCGGGGATGGCGCGGATTTTCGCCCGCCCCATGAGGAGGGCGTCGCACTGCACATGGCCGAAGCACCTGTTGTCGCCCACCATCCGGGGATAAAAGACCTGCTGAGAGTCGTCCTGGGCCACCGAGCGGGAGATGATGCGGCTGCTGGAGCCCTCTCCCTCCAGGCACACGTCCATCTCAGACTCGGCCACCTGCCTGCCGTGGGTCAGGAGCTTCTCCGTGATGACCGCCTCCGCCCCCTTGCCCGCTACCACCTTGGTGTACCGATGGGTGGAGTCCACCCCGCGCAGCTGGGTGGTGTCCAGCTGGATGGAGGCGCCCTCCTCCAGGCAGACCACGGTCTGGGGGTTCATGACCCGCTCACCGGAGCCCTCCCCTTCGCCGTAGTGCCGCTCCACATAGCGCACGGTGGCGTTTTTGCCCACGTGGAAGGTGTGGACGCCGTCGTGCTGGGAGCGCTCGCCGCCGGCGTTGTGGATGCCGCAGCCGGCAAGGATGTCCACATCGCAGTCGGCGCCGATATAGAAGTCGTTCCAGACCATCTCGGTGAGGCCGGTCTCGGTGATGATGACGGGGATGTGGACCGACTCGTTCCTGGTGCCGGGCTTGATGCGGATATCGATGCCCGGGCGGCCGTCGGTCCTGGCGGAAATCTGAATGTTGGCGGTGGAGTTGCGGCTGTCCAGCTGGCTGTTCTTGCGGATGTTGTAGGCGCCCTCGGGGGTGCCCTCCATACCGGCAATCTCCCGCAGAAGGGCGGCGTCTGTCTTTGTCATTGCCCGATTGCCTCCTTCATATAGCTGCACCCAGACACGGTGTTGGCCAGGATCTGGGGGAAGATCTCGTCCTTGGGCCCGTGCTTGACCACCGCGCCGCCGGACACCATAATAATCTCGTCGGCCAGGTCGATGATGCGCTCCTGATGAGAGATGACAATGAGGGTGGACTCCCGGCGGGCGTGGAGGGCGCGGAAGGTCTCGGTGAGCTTGGAGAAGGACCACAGGTCGATGCCGGCCTCCGGCTCGTCAAAAATCATGAGGCCCGGCTTGCGGGCCAGGATGGTAGCGATTTCAATGCGCTTGACCTCGCCGCCGGAGAGGGAGGTGTCCACCTCCCGATCTACATAGTCGATGGCGCAGAGGCCCACCCGGGTGAGGCACTGGCAGCACGCGTCCCGGGACAGGGGGGCGCCGGCGGCCAGCTCCAACAGGTCCTGCACCCGCATTCCCTTGAAGCGGGGGGGCTGCTGAAACCCGTAGCTCACCCCTAGGCGGGCCCGTTCGGTGACACTCAGGGGCGTGAGGTCGGTGCCGTTCCAAAAAATCTGACCGCCGGTGGGGCGGATAAGCCCCATGACGGCCTTGGCAAGGGTGGTCTTACCGCCGCCGTTGGGCCCGGTGATCACCACAAATTTATGGTCTTCCACGGTGAGGTTCACATCGTGGAGAATGTCCAGGCGCCCGTCCGGGTCGTCCACCTGATAGGAGAGATGTTTGATTTCAAGCATAGACAGCCTGTCCTCCTTTGTTTGACGGAAAATAGCGATTTTGAATTATATCACAGAAGTAAGTCGAGCACAAGGGGCAGTCAGCGCCTGCTTGACTTTCCCCGGGGCAGGCAGTACAATAAAAAGCCATGGCACACGAGAAAAAGAGAGAGGAGGGGGTTCTTTTGCCTGTTTATCTGGACCACGCGGCCACCACGCGGGTGTGCCCCGAGGCGGCGCGGGCCGCCCTTTCGGCTATGACCGGGACCTACGGCAACCCCTCCTCCCGCCACGCGGCCGGGGCTTTGGCGGCGGAACGGCTCCAAGCCGACAGGGCCGCCGTGGCGGCGGCATTGGGCTGTCCGGCTCAGGCGGTGTATTTTACCTCCGGCGGGACGGAGAGCAACAACTGGGCGATTGCCATCGCCGGGTGGGCGGGCCGGCGGACGGGCCGCCACGTTGTGACCACCGCCATAGAGCACACCGCGGTGCTGGAGGCGCTGAAGGCGCCGGGCCGGGACTATGAGGTGACCTACGTCAAGCCGGACCGGAGCGGGCATGTGCCCGCCGAGGCGCTGCGCGCGGCCCTGCGGCCGGACACCATTCTGGTCTCCGTGATGCTGGTGAACAATGAGCTGGGCACGGTCCAGCCCGTGGCCGAGGCGGCCCGGGCGGTGCGGGAGGCGGGCTCCCCCGCCCTGGTGCACACCGACGCGGTGCAGGCGTTTTGCAAGATGCCCGTTACCCCCGGGGAGCTGGGGGTGGACCTGCTCTCCGTGAGCGGGCACAAGCTGGGGGCCCCGAAGGGGGTGGGCGCCCTCTACATCCGGCCCGGCCTTTCCGCCGTGCCCCTGCTCTTTGGCGGCGGCCAGGAGGGGGGGCTGCGCGCCGGGACGGAGCCCATGCCTCAGATTGCCGGACTGGCGGCCGCCAGCGCCCTGCGCAAGGCGCGGCTGGCCGAAGACGCCGCCCGCATGGCGGCGGTGAAGGCGGAGACGCTGGCGCTGCTGCGGGCCCGGGTGCCCGGCCTTGTGGTGATTTCAGAGGGGGACGCCCCCCACATCTGCGCTGTCTCCCTGCCGGGGTACCCGGGGGAAATGCTGGTGCGGGCCCTCAGTGACGAGGGCGTCTATGTCTCCTCCGGCTCGGCCTGCCACAAGGGAAAGCCCAGCCATGTCTACGCGGCTCTGGACATGGCCAAGGACGTGCGCATGGGGGCGTTTCGCGTCTCCTTTTCTCCGGAGAACAGCGCGGAAGACGCCCTGGCCCTCTGCCGCGCGCTGGAGAAGGTTCGCCGTGAACGCTTTGGCGCGATGAGGTAGTGATGATTTTCTATTTAAAACGGGGCAAGGGCTTTTACGCCGAGCTGATCAGGCTGGCCATCCCCATCATATTGCAAAACCTGATCACCAACTCCCTGGCGGTGGTGGACACCTTTATGGTGGGAATGCTGCCCGGGGAGGAGCCCATGTCGGCGGTGACCATGGCGAACATCCCTATTTTCGTGGTGCTGCTGGGCATCTTTGGGCTGCAGAGCGGCGCGTCGGTGCTCATCAGCCAGTTCTGGGGTAAGAAGGACATGGATGCCATCAACCGGGTGCTGGGTGTCGGGATGTACGCGGCGGGGGGCCTTACCATCCTGTTTTCCCTGGTGATGTTCTGCTTTCCCCTCTCCTTTATGGGGCTGTTCAGCAACAACGACGCGCTGGTCCCTCTGGCGGCCCAGTACGCCAAGATCGTGGGGTTTTCCTATATTTTCGAGAGCCTCACCCAGCTTTACATAGGAGCCCAGCGCAGCATGGAGCACCCGAGGCTGGGCCTTTATATTCTGAGCATCTCCATGTGCAGCAATACCTTCCTCAACTGGGTGTTTATTTTTGGAAACTTAGGGGCGCCCGCGCTGGGGGTGCGGGGGGCGGCGCTGGCTACCCTGATGTCCCGGGTGCTGCAGTTTGCCGTTATGGTGGTTTACGCGGCGACAAACCGCCGGTTCCGCCTCCGGCCCACGGCGCTGTTCCGGCCTGGCCGCGCCATCCTGACCGCTTACGTCCGCTATGCCACCCCGGTGGTGTGCAACGAGACCCTGTGGGGGCTGGGGACCTCCCTGTTCCCCACCATCATGGGGCATATGGACGAGAGCACCGCCATCCTGGCCGCCTTTACCCTGGCGGGGAACGTGGAAAAGCTCTGCACGGTGGTCATCTTTGCCGTGGCGGCCACCGCCGCCATTTTGGTGGGGCGGGAGATCGGCGCGGGGAAGATTGCCACG
>CAYPZF010000106.1:0-4490 GCA_964415275.1 uncultured Oscillospiraceae bacterium
TTTTGGTTTTTTGGAGGTTGACATGAAGAAAATAGCCCTTGTGATGGGCAGCGACAGCGACCTGCCGGCGGTAGAGCCCGCCATCAAAACCCTGCGTGAATTTGGGGTGCCCTTTGAGGTGCGCGTCTGCTCCGCCCACAGGACCCCGGAGCAGGCCCGGGCCTTCTCCGCCGGCGCGCGGGAGGCAGGCTTCGGCGTTCTCATCGCGGCGGCGGGCAAGGCCGCCCATCTGGCCGGCGCCCTGGCCGCCAACACCACCCTGCCTGTCATCGGCATCCCCATCAAGTCGTCCGCCCTGGACGGGCTGGACGCGCTGCTGTCCACCGTGCAGATGCCCGCCGGCATCCCGGTGGCCACCGTGGCCATTGACGGCGCCCGGAACGCCGCCCTGCTGGCCATCCAGATCCTGGCCGTGGAGGACGGCGGCCTGGCTGAAAAACTGGCCGGCGACCGGGCCGAGGCCGCCGCCGGAGTTCTGGCGAAAGACGCGGCCATCGCACAGCGGTACCGGCAGCCGGCACCGCCGCTTTGGGAGGAGAAGTGAATTCATGGAAAAGACTGTCCAGCTTTACGAGGGCAAGGCAAAAAAGGTGTTTGCCACCGACGACCCCAACCTCTGCGTCGTCTCCTACAAGGATGACGCCACGGCCTTCAACGGCCAAAAGAAGGGCTCCATTCCGGGCAAGGGCGTCATCAACAACCGCATGACCAACTATCTCATGTCCCTGCTGGAGAAACAGGGCATCCCCACCCACCTTGTGAAGGAGTTAAACGACCGGGAGACCTTGGTGAAAAAGGTCTCCATCGTGCCGCTGGAGGTCATTGTGCGCAACATCTCCGCCGGCTCCTTCGCCAAGCGGTACGGCGTGGAGGAGGGCATTGTGTTCCCGGCGCCCACCATCGAGTTTTCCTACAAAAACGACGCCTTGGGCGACCCCCTCATCAACCGGTACCACGCCCTGGCCCTGGGCCTGGCCACCCAGGAGGAGATTGACACCATCACAACTTACGCCTTTGCCGTCAACACGTTCCTCAAGGACCTTCTGAAGGGCCTGGGCATCGACCTTGTGGACTTCAAGCTGGAGTTCGGCAAGACCGCCGGGGGCGACATCGTCCTGGCCGACGAAATCTCCCCCGACACCTGCCGGTTCTGGGATTCGGCCACCGGGGAAAAACTGGACAAGGACCGCTTCCGCCGTGACCTGGGGGGCGTGGAAGAGGCCTACCTTGAGGTCATGAAGCGACTGATGGGGGAGTGAGCCGATGGGGCAGATTCACGAGGAGTGCGGCGTCTTTGGCGTGTTCGCACCCACTGCGGGCCCTGTGGCCGCCACCACCTATTACGGCCTCTTCGCCCTGCAGCACCGGGGCCAGGAGAGCTGCGGCATGGTGGTGGGGGACGACGGCCTGTTCCGCACCTATAAGGACACCGGGCTGGTAAACGACGTGTTTACCCCCGAGGTCATCGCCAATTTAGGTGCCGGCTCCATGGCGGTGGGCCATGTGCGCTACGGCACCACCGGCGGCAGCGACCGGGCCAACGTCCAGCCCATTGTGGTTAACCATATCAAAGGCCGCATGGCCCTGGCCCACAACGGCAACCTGGTCAACTCCTTCGAGCTCAGGGAGGCGCTGGAGATGACCGGGTCCATTTTCCACACCACCAGTGACACCGAGGTCATCTCGTATATCATTACTAAGGAGCGCCTGGTGAGCGCATCCATCGAGGAGGCCGTCAGCCGGGCCATGCACCGGGTGAAGGGAGCCTACTCCCTGGTGATCATGTCCCCCACCAAGCTGCTGGCCGTCCGGGACCCCCGGGGCTTCCGCCCGCTCTGTTACGGGCAGTGCCCCGACGGCACCTATATCGTCGCCTCGGAGAGCTGTGCCCTGGACGCGGTGGGCGCCTCCTTCATCCGGGACATCCGCCCCGGTGAGATTCTGGTCATCGACAAAAACGGGGTGCGCTCCCTCACCGAGCACTGCGACACCGCGCCCCGCGCCCTGTGTATCTTTGAATTTATCTACTTTGCCCGGCCCGACTCCACCGTGGACGGCTGCTCGGTCCATGGCGCGCGCCTGCGGGCGGGCGCCTTTCTGGCGTTGGAGCACCCGGTCCAGGCCGACATCGTGGTGGGCGTCCCCGACTCGGGCATCGACGCCGCCATCGGCTACGCCCGCCAGTCGGGCATCCCCTACGGCATCGGGCTCATCAAAAACAAGTATATTGGCCGCACCTTTATCGCCCCCGGCCAGAAGTCACGGGAGGACAGGGTGAAAATCAAGCTCAACCCCGTGTCTGAGACCGTGCGGGGCAAGCGGGTGGTCCTCATTGACGACTCCATCGTCCGGGGCACCACCAGCGGCCGCATCGTAAAGCTGCTGCGGGAGGCGGGGGCCAGGGAGATCCATATGCGGGTGTCCGCGCCGCCCTTCCTCAACCCCTGCTGCTACGGTACCGACATCAGCTCCCGGGAAAACCTGATCGCCTGCCGCCACACCGTGGAGGAGATTGCCGCCCTCATCGGGGTGGACAGCCTGGGGTATCTCAGTGTGGAGCACGCCCGGATGCTGCCCCTGTGCGGCCACGGGGAAAAGGGCGGTTATTGCGCCGCCTGCTTTGACGGGGCCTACCCCACTGAGACCCCCGTCAGGACCGAGAAAAACCGCTTCGAGCGCAAACTCAGTGAAAAGGAGGGAGGCTGAATGAAGAGCGCCAGTGAGAGCTACAGGGCCGCTGGGGTAGACATCAACGCCGGCTACCGGGCGGTGGATCTGATGAAGTCCCACGTGGCCCGCACCGCGACGCCCGGGGTCCTGGAGGACGTGGGGGGCTTCGGGGGCCTGTTTGCCCTGGACCTGGCCGGCATCGAGCACCCGGTGCTGGTGAGCGGCACCGACGGCGTGGGCACCAAGCTCAAGCTCGCCTTCCTGCTGGACAAGCACGACACCGTGGGCGTGGACTGCGTGGCCATGTGCGTCAACGACATCATCTGCTGCGGCGCCAAGCCGCTGTTCTTCCTGGACTATGTGGCGGTGGGCAAAAACATCCCCGAGCGGGTGGCCGCCATCGTCTCCGGCGTGGCCGAGGGCTGCGTCCAGGGGGGCTGCGCCCTCATCGGGGGCGAGACCGCGGAGATGCCCGGCTTTTATCCCCCCGACGAGTACGATTTGGCCGGCTTCGCCGTGGGCGTGGTGGACCGGAAGAAAATCCTGGACAAAACCGCCGTAAGGGCGGGGGATGTCCTTCTGGCCCTGCCCTCCAGCGGCCTGCACTCCAACGGCTTCTCTCTGGTGCGCAAGGTACTGGACGTGGAAAACGCCGACCTGCTCACCCCCATGGACGAGCTGGAGGGCCGCCCCCTGGGGGAGACCCTGCTCACCCCCACCAAACTCTATGTGAAGCCCATGCTCTCCCTCTTTGAGGCCGTCTCTGTGAAGGCGGTGGCCCACATCACCGGCGGCGGGTTCTATGAAAACATTCCGCGCAGCCTGCCCGAGAACGTCAGCGCCCGCATCGCCGTATCCGACGTGGTCACCCCCCCTGTCTTCCGCCTGGTGGGCCGCCGGGGCGGCATCCCCCCCCGCGACATGTTCAACACCTTCAACATGGGCGTGGGCATGACCGCCGTGGTGGACCGGGACGACGCGGACCGGGCCCTGGCCGTGCTGCGGGGCACCGGCCAGCCGGCCTATGTGCTGGGTGAAATCGTCCCCGGGGACGGAGGCGTCATCCTATGCTGACCCGCATCGCGGTGCTGGTGTCCGGCGGGGGCACCAACCTCCAGGCCCTCATCGACGCCCAGGAGGCGGGGCGGCTGAAGAGCGGCACACTCTGCCTGGTGATTGCCAGCAAGCCCGGCGCGGGCGCCCTGGACCGGGCCCGGCGGCACGGCATCCCGGCGGCGGTGGTGGCGCGCGGGGACTGCGCCGGCCAGGAGGAATTTGAGCGCCGCATCTCCGCCCTGCTGGCGGAGTACCGCATCGAGCTCATCGTGCTGGCCGGGTTTATGAGCATTTTAAGCGGGGACTTCACCCGGGCCTGGCCGCGCCGCATCATCAACGTCCACCCCGCCCTCATCCCGGCCTTTTCGGGCAAGGGCTGTTATGGCCTGCGGGTCCATCAGGCGGCGCTGGACTGCGGCGTGAAAATGACCGGCGCCACGGTCCACTTCGTCAACGAAATCCCCGACGGCGGGGAGATCATCGCCCACGGCCGCGACATGGCGACGATCCACCACGGCGGCATGGACAAGGCCGAGGAGGAAGCGATCGTGCGCGACGCCGTCGAGACGCTGCGCCGTGCCTCCGGCCAGCCGGTCAGGGGCTGGCTGTCGCCGGCCCGCTCGGAATCGATGGCGACGCCGGACATCCTCGCCGCCAACGGCATCGAGTACGTCTGCGACTGGGCCAACGACGACATGCCCTATGCCTTCCGCGCCGCCGGCGGGACGCTGCACGCGATGCCGCTCGCCCTGGAGACCGACGAC
>CAYPZF010000107.1:0-4489 GCA_964415275.1 uncultured Oscillospiraceae bacterium
CTGGGCCTGGCCTTTGACGGGGACGCCGACCGCTGTCTGGTGGTGGACGAACAGGGCAGGCTCGTGGACGGGGACCAGATTATGGCGGTCTGCGGGCGGGCGATGAAGGAGGAGGGGCGCCTGGCAAACGACACCGTGGTGGCCACCGTGATGAGCAACCTGGGCTTCCACCTCTTTGCCGGGGAAATGGGCATCCAGGTGGTGTCCACCGACGTGGGGGACCGGAACGTGCTGGAGCAGATGCTGCGGGGCGGCTATTCTCTGGGCGGGGAGCAGTCGGGGCATCTCATTTTTTCCGAGTACGCCACCACCGGGGACGGCCAGCTGGCCGCGCTGCAATTTTTGCGTATTGTCCAGAAGTCCGGGAAAAAGGTCTCCGAGCTGACGGCAGGGTTCAGGCAGTATCCCCAGGTTTTGCTGAATGTGCCTGTGGAAAGCCAAAAGGCCAAGACAGCGGTGATGAGCTCGCCTCTGTTACAGGCCGCAGTGGCGCGGGAGGGGGAGGCCTTGGGGAAAGACGGCCGCGTGCTGGTGCGCCCCTCCGGCACAGAGGCCCTTATCAGAGTGATGGTAGAGGCCAGGACCGAGGGCATTGCCCAATCTTGTGCGGAAAGATTAATAAATATCATAAAAACCCTGCGGGGAAAAGAAAAAACATAAAAGATTTTGTATAAACTATTGACAAGAAAGCAGAATTCCCGTATGATATTTTTGGTGTTTATAAATGGAAACTACCCGGCCCCATCACGATCGGCTCTCAGATGAAGCGTTGTGTGTCCTGGCCGCATCAGGTGACAGTATCGCGGAGGAAATTCTCGTGGTACGGTATCATCGCCTGGTGCGCATTTGCGCCCGCCCATTTTTTCTGGTGGGCGGAGACAGCGAGGACCTGATTCAGGAGGGCATGGTAGGCCTTCTCACCGCTGTTCGAATGTTCGATCAGGAAAAACAGACCACATTTCGCACTTATGCGGAAATTTGTATCCGGAGTCGTTTGATCTCCGCCATCCAGATGGCATCTAGGGATAAGCATACCCCGCTAAACTCTTGCGTCTCTTTTGAACCATCCCTCTTTGACGGAACATCCAATCATTACCTGTCCGACACATCTGATCTGGGCCTTAAAAACCCGGAGGATGTTTTGATTCACCGTGAAGCGAGACAGGAACAGATTGACGTGCTCAAGAGCCAGCTGTCCGGTTTCGAGGCCCAGATTCTCGGGTTTTATTTGAACGGATTATCTTATTCTGAAATTGCCCAAGAGGTAGGCCGTCCCCTGAAATCGGTGGACAACGCTGTGCAGCGCATTCGGCGCAAGGTGGCACTGCAAATTCAATCTGGCGAACGCAGCCAAGGGTGAACTGCGCCTTTATGACCGGTTCCCGTTGCTGTACGCAATATTACACTGTCCCAGCACCATCGGATTTTTCCGTACCTGGGCAACAAGTCAAAGAGAGGGAAAATAGCATGTACGAAGACAAGACCTTAGTATGCAAGGAATGCGGCCAGGAGTTCGTGTTCACCGCCGGCGAGCAGGAGTTTTACGCTGAGAGAGGTTTCCAGAACGAGCCCCAACGCTGTAAATCCTGCCGTGATGCCCGCAAGGCCGCTTCCCGCGGTCCCCGCGAGTATTTTACCGCCACCTGTGCTGCCTGTGGCGGCGAGGCAAAGGTTCCGTTCGAGCCTAAGTCCGACCGTCCCGTCTACTGCAGCGAATGCTTCGCTCGTATGAGAGAAGAAGGCTAATCATTTTGCCGGGAACAGGATGGCGTGACGTTCTGCTGTCACGCCATCCTGTTTTATATACCGGGGAATGGTCCCCTTTTATCGGTTTTTTTGCCGCTCTTTGCTTTGAACTATGGGACACAATAGGGGTATACTATATTACATACTTGAATCTTTGGAGGATTACTGATTATGATTACCATTACAAAAGACACGATTATTGGCGATATTCTGGAAGCCGCGCCCCAGACCGCGCCCGCGTTCCTCTCCATTGGCATGCACTGCCTGGGGTGCCCCGCCTCCCGGAATGAAACCGTGGAGCAGGCCTGCGCCGTCCATGGCGTGAACGTGGAGGACCTGCTCAGCAAGGTCAACGCCCTGTTGCCCGCCCAGTAAGGACCAGAATCGAATTCCAGACAGCAGAGCGCAGGAGCGGCCTTCCGTTCCTGCGCTTTTTCGAGGTGACATATGAGAGAGTTTTTCCTTTCCTCGCGGCTGGCCGCCTTGGCGGAGCAAGTGCCGCGGGACACCACCTTTGCGGACATCGGTACCGACCACGCCCTGCTGCCCATCCGGCTGCTCCGGCGGGGGGTCATCACACGGGCCATCGCCGCCGACCTGAGGGAGGGCCCCCTCCAGCGGGCCAGGGAGACCGCCCGGCGGCATGGCCTGGAGGCGCAGATCTCCTTCCGGCTAGGGGACGGCCTCTCGGTGCTCCGGCCGGGGGAGGCGGACACCATCGCCATTGCCGGCATGGGAGGCGGCACCATCGCGGGCATTCTGGGCGCGGCCTCCTGGGCACGGACGGAGGGAACCCTGCTTCTGCTCCAGCCCATGAGCGCCGTGAGGGAGCTGCGTGTCTGGCTGCAGCAAAACGGGTTTACCGTGGAGCGGGAGACACTGTGCGCCGATGGAAAGTGGCGCTACGTCTGCCTGGCGGCCCGCGGGGGCCAGGCGCCGCCCCTGACGCCCGGCGAGGTCTGGGCGGGCCGCCAGTGGCGCGGGATGGAGGCGCCGCTGCGGGCGGACTATCTGGAGGATGCCCTGGCCCGGGCCACCCGGGCGCTGGAGGGCATTCAAAAGTCCCGGAAAGAGGAGGACACGCCCCACCGGGAGGCGCTGGCGGCGGCGGCGGCGGAACTGATGCGGATGCGGGAGGAGTGGATGATATGGCAACGGTAATGGACTTTTTCACCTATTTGGACCAGAGGGCACCCTTTGCCCTCCAGATGGACTTTGACAACGCCGGTTTTCTGGTGGGCCGGGGAGACGGGGAGGTGACCCGGGTCTTAGTCGCCCTGGACATCACCCGGGCGGTGGTGGACGAGGCCGCCGACCTGGGGGCGCAGCTCATTGTCTCCCACCACCCTGTCATTTTTCATCCTGTGCGGTCGTTGACCGACGGCGACAGCACCGGCCGGACGCTGATGGCCCTCGTCAAACAGGACATTGCCGCCATCTGCCTGCACACCAACCTGGACTTGGCGGCGGGCGGCGTCAACGACGCGCTGGCGGCGGCGGTGGGCTTGACGGACACCGCGCCCCTGACCGGGGAGGGGCTTGGCCGTGTGGGGCGTCTGGAGGCGCCCTGGGCCCCGGCAGACTATGCGGCAAGGGTCAAACGCGCCCTGGGCGCCGCGGGCCTGCGCTGGACCCAGGGCAGGGGCATGGTGCGGAGCGTGGCCGTGGGGGGCGGCGCCTGCGGAGACCTGCTGGCCGCGGCCCACGGAGCATGCTGCGACGCCTTTGTCACCTCCGATGTGAAGTACGACGTCTTTTTAGAGGCCGATGCCTTAGGCGTGACTCTCATCGACGCGGGGCATTTCCCCACTGAAAATGTGGTCTGTCCCGTCTTGGCGGATTGGCTGCGGGAGGGGTTTCCCCAGGTGGAGGTCCTGTATACGCAGCGGCACAGGGAGGTTATTGCATATCTTTGACAAAACAGCCCTTCTATGCTACATTGAAAGAGGACTTTTTATGGGGGGAACGATTATAGTATGGCTGGACACTCTAAATGGCACAACATACAGAAAACCAAGGGTGCGGCGGACGCCAAGCGCTCTCAGATTTTTACAAAGATTGCCCGTGAGATGATTGTGGCGGTCAAGACCGGCGGCGGCGGCGATCCCGGCAACAACGCCCGCCTTGCCACGGTAATCGCCAAGGCCAAAGCCGCCAACATGCCAAACGATAACATCAAGCGCACCATCGACAAGGCCGCGGGCGCCGGTAACGCCGACAACTTTGAGAACGTGGCGTACGAGGGCTATGGCCCTAGCGGCGTGGCCGTGATTGTAGAGGCCCTTACCGACAACCGCAGCCGCACCGCCCCTGAAGTACGGCATTATTTTGATAAATTTGGGAAGGGACTGGGCGCCACCGGCTGCGTCTCCTGGTCCTTTGACAGGAAGGGCGTCATTATCATCGCGCGGGAGGACCTGGATGAGGACACCGTCATGATGGACGCGCTGGAGGCGGGTGCCGCCGATTTGACGTCCGATGAGGACTGCTTTGAAATCACGACGGAGCCGGAGGAGTTCAACAGCGTGGTCTCGGCGCTGGAGGAAAAGGGCTACGTCTTTGCCTCCGCGGAGGTGGCGCTGGTGCCCCAGAACTACGTCAAGCTGACCTCGGAAGAGGACATCAAGAACATGGAGAAGCTCATCGATATGCTGGAGGACAACGATGACGTCCAGAATGTCTACCATAATTGGGAACAGGACTGAGAGAGCGAGGGCGAGAAGCCCCGGTCCGCGTACGCGGA
>CAYPZF010000108.1:0-785 GCA_964415275.1 uncultured Oscillospiraceae bacterium
GGGTTGCGGAGGATGTACGCCACAGCGCGGCCCTCAAATGGGTTCCCCCGGTGGGTGGCCGCACCAAGGCCGTTGAGCCACCTTGCGATTTGGGAGGGTGTTTCGCCGCCGAGAAAGCGGGCGAAGACGGCACGGACCAGGTCGGCCTCCGCCGGGACAGGGTGCAAGGTATTTTCCTTCACGGAATATCCGAAGGCGGGGGAGGATTGAAAGCCACCCCGCCGCGCCTTTTCGGCCATACCGCGCTTGACCTCCTCGGCCAGATTAATGGAGTAATACTCGTCCATGGCCTCAATCATGGCCTCGATCAGCACGCTCATCTTATCGTCGCCGATGCGCTCCGAAACCGAGATGACCTCTATGCCCAGCTGCTTTCGCAGCATGGATTTATAGACGATGCTGTCCTCCCGGTTTCGGGCGAAACGGGAGAACTTCCAGAGGAGGATGGCGTCAAAGGGCCTTGGCTTCTTCTTCGCCATCCCGATCATGACATTAAAGGAATTCCGCTTTACAGTGTTTTTGCCACTGATGCCCTCATCTACAAAGACCAGATGGGCCGGCAGCTGGTAATTGTGGCTTGCGGCATACCGTTTGATTTCAGTCAATTGGGCATCCGGCGAATACTCTGTCTGCTCCTCGGTGGAAACGCGGATATATGCGGCGGCTGTTTTTCTATGCGTGGGCAAGTCCATCACCTCACAGATATGGCGGCCATTGGTTCCACCCTATGCGTGAAGCAAATAACTTTATCACAGAAGAAAGGCATACATAGGACAGCTCCGCGC
>CAYPZF010000108.1:795-4456 GCA_964415275.1 uncultured Oscillospiraceae bacterium
GCTGGAATAGAGTATGGTAGGCTCCATCTGTTTCAAATATAAGGCCGGCGCCCGCTGGGGTGGCGGGCGCCGGCCGGGGGGTGTTTTTCGATTGACAGAGCTGGTGAGCGCCCGCGGCGAACGCTTCTTCTCCCAGGCGGTGGTCCGGATAGGGGAGCGGGAGTATGCGCTGAACACGCTTACACCGGAACAGCGCCTTTATATCGGCGGCGCGTTACAGGTACAGGCCCTCAACGCCGTCTTTGGTCCCCATGCGGTGGTGCGGGCGGACAATCTCCCGGAGGCGGACTGGGTCTTTCCCCCTGCTTCAAGCGAGGAGCAGGCCTGCGACCCGGACGAACAGGTCCAGCAGAAAGACAAAAAGTAGGGAGAAAAAGCAGAGATCGAGCACCCTTGGGCTCAGGGCATACACCACCCGTTCAAACAGGGGCTGCAGCACATACAAAAAGACCACCCCGCCCAGGCCAAACCGGATGGAAGGTGAGAGGGCGATGCGGGCCTGAAAGTTATATTTATAATCGGCATAGGTCTGCCAGGGCCAGCTCCCTGTCACCCACTCCATCAGATAGCTGGCCGCAAGCTCGATCAAGGTGGCGACAACCATACAGCCCACAAAGATAAGCAGAGGCTTTACGATGGTGAGGGCGAGGCTGTCTTTTTTCCGCATCAGCCCGCCAAAGCAGAAGAGGAAGGCCAGCGCGCCGAACCCATAGATAGGGCAATAGGGACCAAAGAGAAAGCCCCGGTTGGTAAAGCCCCAGCGGTAGACCACCACCTCTAAAAAGACCTCGTAACACCAGCCAATGATGGAGTATAGCAGGAAAAAGAGGAAGTACGCTTTGATTCGGTCGGATAAGGCGCCGGTGCGACCGCCGTAGGCCGGTCTCGTCTCTGAAAACAGCATGGCTTTGCCCCCTTTCACGTACAGTCTAGTCGCTTTTTACAATTTTATTACCTTCTTTTTATATCACAACCACAAAAATGCGCTTGCATTTTACAAAAGATGGGAGTATAATGAAACCAACACAGAACGAGGAGGTGTTGCTTATTATGACCTGTTACAACCATACACAGTACCTGGACATCGACGACATGATCTTTGGCGAGGGTAGGAAGATCGAGAGTGAGAGATAGAGAAAAACTCGGCAAGAGAGCAACCACACCAGCTTTGGTGTGGCTTTTTTGTTTGTATAGCCGGGGGCGGCGATGTCAAGCTGCACCGCCGCCCCGTAGATATTGTTTGGGTTATTTCACCGGGTCAAATGTGGCGGCCTCCCAAGTGAGCCAGCCGCCGGAGAGGCTTTTGACCGGGATGCAGTTCTGGCTCAGGATGCGGGCCGCGATATAGGAGCGCAGACCGACACGACAGTAGACCACCGCGGTCTTATTTCGATCGATTTTATCCAGGTTGTCTCTGAGCTCGTCCACCCCGATCTGTATGCTGCCGGGGATGGTGCCTTCGGCGTGCTCCTTCTCGGTGCGCACATCCAACAGCTGATATTTCTCGGGGTCCAGATGGGGCACCTCGTTCCACTGGATGGTATCCACCCGCTTGGTCAGCACGTTTTCCGCCATATAGCCCAAGAGGTTTACGGGGTCCTTGGCGGTGTTGTAGGGCGGCGCGTAGGCCAGCTCAAGTCCGGTGAGGTCGGAGACCACCCCGCCGTAGCGGATGCAGGTGGCGATCACATCGATGCGTTTGTCTGTCCCAGAGCCGCCCACGGCCTGGGCACCCAGGATTTTCCCGTCGCCGGGGGAAAACAGGAGCTTGATGTGGATTTGCTCTCCGCCGGGGTAATAGGTGGCGTGGTTAAAGGGGTGCCCGTGGAGGGCCAGAAAGTCCTCATAAGGCTTCTTGCCTGCCCGTATCAAGGCCTTTTCAGTGAGGCCGGTGGAGGCGATGGTCTTGTCAAACACCTTGGCGACCGAGGTGCCCTGAGTCCCGTGGTACTTGGAGGGAATGCCGCAGACGTTGTCCGCCGCAATGCGGCCCTGTTTGTTGGCGGGGCCCGCCAGAGGCACCGCGGTGCGGCCTTTTGTCATGAAGTCCTCCACCTCGATGACATCGCCCACGGCGTAGATGTCGGGGTTGGAGGTCTGGAGATATTCGTTGGTCACAATGTGGCCCCGGGGGCCCAAGGTGAGGCCAGCGTCGGCAGCCAGGGCACTGCTGGGCTTTATGCCGGCGGCCATGATGACCAAGTCCACCGGCAGCTGCTTGCCGCTGCCCAACTCCACCAGGGTCTCGTCGCCCTCTCTGCGGAAGGCGACAACCTTTTCCTCCAGGTAGAGGGCGACGCCGCTGGCGCGCAGCTCCCTATGGACGTACTGGGCCATGTCGAAGTCGACAGTATTCATGACCTGGTCCAGCATCTCCACCACAGAGACCTCCAGCCCGATGGCGTGCAGGTTTTCCACCATCTCCATGCCGACGAAGCCGCCGCCGACCACCACCGCGCGCTTCAGCGCTTTGGCGGTGACATACTCCTTGATTTTATCCGTATCGGGGATAGACCAGATGGTGAAAATGTTGTCCTCGTCCGCGCCGGGGATGGGCGGAATCACCGGCACAGAGCCGGTGGCGATGATGAGCTTGTCATAGGGCTCCTGATAGGTCTCGCCGGTGGCGTGGTTTTGGACCTTCACCGTTTTAGCCGCGGGGTCGATTTTAACCGCCTCATTCTCCACACGTACGTCGATATTGAACCGGGCCTTCATGGCCTTTGGGGTCTGGACCAAGAGGTCTTTTCTTCTCTTGATGGTGTCACCGATATAGTACGGGAGACCACAGTTGGCGAAGGAGATATAACCACCCTTTTCCAACAGAACAATGTCTGCCTGCTCGTCCAACCTCCGGGCGCGGACCGCCGCGCTGGCGCCGCCGGCCACGCCGCCGATGATGACTACCTTTCTAGCCATTTTTGTACACCTCATCTCATCCTTTTTTCGCCAGAATATATTTTTATAGTCACAGTATGACGCATTGCCGGTGGAATGTCAAGACACGGAAACCCATAAAAAGGGCTAATCGGGAGACAACGGGGTGCCCGCGGCGTCAAAAGAAAACACCAAATAATCGGCGCCGTTCAGGGTTTCTGTCTTGGCCAGGCAGAAGAGGGGATGCAGCGGAAAAGGAGCCCTCACGTCCCAGGGCACCGCCAGCTGGAACCGCCTTTTCCCCCGGCGAATGAGGGCTGCCCCGACCTGCTCCGCCGTCCGGGCCAAGAGAGGGTCCTTTGGAAACAAGCGGGCCAGGGAGCCCTCACGGGACCAGCCCTTGGGCAGCGCATCCGGTCCGAAGGAAAAGGTCAGCTTGATTTCACCGCCTACGGGCGGGAGGCAGCCTTGTCTGGCAAGCTCCGACGCCGATAGAACGCGGTGCAGGCGGAGACAGCCCTGGTCGGGAAGGAGGGCGCCCAGGGGCATACTCCCGCTCTGACCCAAAAGCCACACCTTATAAAGTCCGCGCCCGTCATCCGGGCGGGCGCACTGGATGATCCAGCGTGAGCCCTCCTCCCGGCATAACAAGACCCCTCCGCCTTCTATGGGAAAACGCCGCTCCATCTAACATACCTCCTGATGAGTTCTCTTTCATCTTATGCGGCTTTGGACGGTCAAAGCCACTTTTAGGGCCTGATTGGACAAATATTTTGTGTTGCGG
>CAYPZF010000109.1:0-4418 GCA_964415275.1 uncultured Oscillospiraceae bacterium
CACATCGCCGTCCCCTTGGGCATATCGGGGTTCGTTCTCCTGCTGCTCACCCTGCTGAGAACCGGCGCGCTGGCCCTTGGAGATGGATTGGACAAGCTGTTTGTCCTGCTCATTGTCGGCGCGCTTGTGATTCTGGCCCTCATCATTCTGTCTCTGGAGGGCTGCCCGCCTACCCTGGTCTGGGCCTGCCTGCTCCCCGTGGCCCTGGCCTTTTTTTTGCGGATCTTCTGTCTGGACCACGTCACCAACGACTACGACTGGTTTTTATCCCGATGGGTCCAGACCTTCCGGGACAGCGGCGGCTTTGCCGGACTCAGCCAGCCCATCGGCAACTACAATGTCCCCTATCTGTACTTTCTGGCGTTCTTCTCCTATCTGCCCTTCCCCGACCTGTACGCCATCAAGCTGCTCTCCCTCCTGTCCGACGTGATGCTGGCCTGGGGCGGACTGCGCCTGGCCAAAACCCTCTGCCCTCTGGACAGCCGCGGACCGGCGGCGGCCTTCTGCGCGCTTCTGCTCCTGCCCACGGTGATTTTAAACGGCGCCTATTGGGGGCAATGTGATTCCCTTTACAGCGCCCTCGCGCTCCACGCCCTGGCCTCGGCCCTGGGCCGGCGCCCCGTCTCCTCGGTGGTGTGTCTGGCGGCGGCCTTCTCCTTTAAGCTCCAGGCCGTCTTTCTCATCCCCCTCTGGTGTGTCTTCTGGTACACCGGGCGGGTGAAGCTCCGCCACCTCTGCCTCTTCCCCGCCGTCTGCGGCGCCACGCTCGCCCCCGCCCTCCTCCTAGGCAAGCCCCTAGGGGACATTCTGGCGGTCTATCTAAACCAGGCGGGCTCGGAAGGCCAGCACACCACCCTCAACTTTAACTCCCCCTCCGTATTCGGCTTTCTCCCCTACGGCAGCGAGCCGAACCAGACCCTGCTGGCCAGGCTGGGCATCGCCGCTGCCTTCCTTTTTGTCCTGCTCCTGCTGGCGCTCCTGTTTCGGGTCCGGGACCGGATGGACGAGCCGGCCCTGTTTACCGCCGCCATCGTGATGGCTGTGGGGGTGCCCTTCTTCCTGCCCTACATGCACGAGCGCTACTTTTTCCTGGCCGACGCGCTCACGCTGGTATGGGCCTGTGTCAGCCTGAAGCGCGTCTTTCAGGCCGCCGCGGTACAGACGGCCTCCCTGGGCGGATACCACGCCTATCTGGTGGGGCGCTACTTCCTCCCGGTCCGGCTCCTTGGCCTCTCCTTTGCCATGGGCCTGGAGTCCCTTCTGATGCTGGCGGCGCTGCTGGCCTCCGCTGTGGCGCTGGTCCGGCAAACAGGGCGCGGCGCGCCGTCCAAGCGCGCCTGAGACCCCCGGATACAGTCTCCAAGGGCCGGCCCCAACACCGCGGTTGGAGCCGGCCCTTCTGACGCTGTATTCCGTTACATCACCTGGCCCCACAGGAGATAGCGGGACATCAGCAGGAGAAACCCAGCCCCCATCCCCGCCGTAACCGCCCTGTGGATCCGGGGGTGCCCCTCGGTGAGCACCGCGGCAAACAGGAAAAAGGGGACGCAGCAGGACAGATAGCGCCCCGCGCTGAGGAGCCAGGATAGGGAGTAGTTTAAAATGAGATATACAAACGCGTAGATGGTATACATGCTCCTGTGCCGCCGCCAGGAGGCAAGCAGCACACCGGCAAAGACCGGAAACAACAGCAGCTCGGGCAGCCAGAGCTCAAGGCGGGTGGAGACCGACGAGGTATGGAGCACATTCCGGACGAGATACCAGAGGGTGTCGGGGAACCACAGAAACCCCTGGCTCCAGTGCCTCTGCTGGATGAGGAAGGAAAACGGGTCCCCGTCCACCGCATAGTTGAGCAGGAGGTAGAGCGCCGTCCCGGCCAAGGGCAGCAGCAGCAGGGGCAGCTTCCTGGCCGTCAGAAGGAGGGTACGCCGCAGCTCCCTGCCCCGCTTCTCAAAGGGGCGGGCCTGCTCCACCAGCTCCACGCCGGCCGCCACAATGAGCAGCACGCCGTGCATACGGGTGAGAGCGGCCAAAAAGCCCCAGAGGCCCGCCTGTCCCCAGCGATGCCGCCGGATGGCGTACAGCCCGGCGGCGGTGGTGAGGAAAAAGAGGCCCTCGGTCATAATGCCGCCAAAGAAAAAGGCGAAGGGGAACACCGACAGATACAGAATGGCCCTGCGGGCCGTGGCCTTGCCGTATTCCTCCGCCCCCAGGCAGTACATGTAACAGCAGCCGCCGGCATAGCAGAGCAGGGAGACCAGCATGCCCGCCAGCTCCGTGTTGCCCAGCAGGAGGGCGACAGGACGCACCAGCCACACATAGAGTGGAAAGAAGACCAAAAAGAGATGCTGCCCGTTTTCGATGTACCCCGCGTATCCTCGCTCCACCAGGCGGACGTAGTGGCAGGCGTCCCACCGCTCCCATATCTGGGGCAGCTCGGACAGGGCGTACAGACGCCCGGTGAGGGCGCAGAAGAGCAGGAACCCCGCCAGCGCCGCGGCGATGCGGAACAAGCTGGCCGCGAGAAAGACGCGGACCAGCTCCCGCCGCTCCACCGCCTCCCCCGCCGGGGCCGGGGTCGGTCCCTCCCCTCCTCCGCCCGGCAGCCGCAGCCCGCAGGCCCGCAGCCAGCGCAGCAAAAGGGCGGCCGCCGCCGCCAGGAAGGCCAATGTAAGCAATGCCGTCCAGACCGTCTTCATCTCTTCCCCCCGTTTCCTTCCATGCAGGGCGCCGGCGCCGGGCCCGTCCCGTTCCCCATGTCAAGTGTATGTTATCTTATCCCACCACCCTGAAAAAGGCAATACCGCCGCGCCGGGGAGGGGAATCCGGTCGGAAAATTTTTCCTCTCTTTTTGGTATAAAATTGTTTGACACCCCCCACGACATGTGTTACAATTTGGTTACAGTTTTGAAACGAGACAATAACAGGAGGTTACTATGGCGAACGAAGCATTTCCTTTGATGTATAAGGGGCATCCCCTGCGCCGCAAGGATAACTTGATTTACTACGGCAGTATGGCCGATAAATATATTATTATGCTCCAAGTCCTGGACAGCAAGAAGGTCAAGGACCTGGACGTGGCCAGCCGGGTCGCGGTTCAGCTTCAGCTCACCGCTCCGGACCTCAAGAGCCGGGACCGTGTGGTGAAAAAGAGCGAAAAAGAAAGTCTGTACTCCGCCATGGACTTGGGCGCGGTTTGGCTGGCCAGGGCGCTGGCGAATAAGTAATCCCTTTACTTTCAGAAACACCGTACAACGGAGGAGTTACCATGAGACGAGAGAAAATGCTGATTCGTTCCGCCATGACAGCCTTGGTCCTATCCGCCCTGTTTGTTTTGGGTGCCTCCGCCGCTTCCATCGGCAGAGGCACTGTCACAGCCGGCCCCCTGCGTCTGCGGGCGGAGCCCACCACCTCCTCCAGCATCCTCGCCACCGCGCCGTCCAACGCGGATGTGGTGGTGTTGGGTGAGGCCTCGGACAACTGGTACAAGGTGGAGTTCAACACCATCTCCGGCTACATGTTCGGTGACCACCTGAAGGTGGAAGAGGCCACCGGCGACAAGGCCATCTACGCCTATGTGGACACCGGGGCCTCCCTGCTCAACCTCCGCTCCGGTCCCGGCACCGGGTATCCCGTGCTGGCGCAGCTCTGCGGCGGCGCCACCGCGCCGGTGACCGAGCTTTCCGACAACGGCTGGTACAAGGTGAGCTGCAACGGAAAAACCGGCTACATCAGCTGTGATTACGCCCTTCTGGTCACCGACAAGGACGCGGTTCCCGCCCCGCCGGCGGCCAGCAGCCAGGGACAGAAAATCGCGGACCTTGCCCAAACCTTTCTGGGATGCAAGTATGTCTACGGCGGGAACGGACCCAACTCCTTTGACTGCTCCGGGTTCACCAAGTATGTCTACCGGCAGTTCGGCTACACCCTCAACCGCACCGCCACCGACCAGCTGAAAAACGGCTCCTCGGTCTCCAAGCAGGACCTTCAGCCCGGCGACCTGGTCTTTTTCAAGTACCGCACCAGCAAGCCGGTCTCCCATGTGGGCATCTACATCGGAGGGGGAAAGTTCATCCACGCCTCCACCAACAACTACCGGGTGACCATTGACAGCCTGAGCTCCGGCCATTATGCCAACGTCTACGTCTACGGCCGTCGCATCGTTTGACGCCCTCCCCGGTCTGTTTTTAATCAAATACATAACGGTGTGCGGAGCGCAATGCCCCGCACACCACTTTTTTGCCCCCGCCCCGGCCCCTGAGGCCTGTACTCAGGGGGTGGGCGGCGGAGACATGCGTTTAAAGGTCAGGTAGCTCTCCAGAATCAGGGTGGCCGCCACGGCGTCCACCTTATCTTTCCGCTTTTTGCCCCGGTTGCCCGTCTCGGTGAGGATACGGTGGGCGTCCACCGTGGTGCGG
>CAYPZF010000110.1:0-4415 GCA_964415275.1 uncultured Oscillospiraceae bacterium
ACCTTAACAAGGAGGAAAACAAATGGAAAAGGCCATTATCGGCAAGAAGGTCGGCATGACGCAGATCTTTGATGAAGCCGGAAAGGTCATCCCGGTCACCGTCATCGAAGCCGGGCCCTGCACTGTGGTGCAAAAGAAGACCGCGGAAAAAGACGGCTACAGCGCGGTGCAGATTGGTTTTGAAGACGTAGCCGAGCGCAAGCTCAGCAAGCCTGAGCAGGGCCACCTGAAGAAGGCCGGCGCCCCCATGAAGCGGTTCCTGAAGGAGTTTAAGCTGAACGGGGCCGAGGGCCTCACCGTGGGGGACGAAATCAAGGCCGACACCTTCGCCGAGGGCGACAGAGTCGACGTGACCGGCATCAGCAAAGGCAAGGGCTACGCCGGCGTGATCAAGCGCTGGAATGCCGGACGCACCCCCATGAGCCACGGCGGCGGCCCGGTTCACCGCCACGCGGGCTCCATGGGTTCGGGCACCGATCCCTCCCGGATTTTCAAGGGCAAGATTGGGGCTGGGCACATGGGCGCCGAGCAGATCACCGTCCAGAACCTGGACGTGGTCAAGGTGGACCCTGAGTTCAACCTGATTGCCGTGCGGGGCGCCATTCCGGGCCCCAAGGGCGGCATCGTCTACCTGAAGAGCACCGTCAAGCACGCCTTGGAGAAGAAGAGCGGGGCCGGCGTCAGCGCCAACCCGCAGAAGGCGTCGGCCAGAGTGAACCCGCAGAAGGCGTCTGGCAGAAAGTAAGGAAAGGAGAGTTGCGAAATGCCCAAAGCAAATGTGTACAACATGGCCGGCGAGCAGGTCGGCGAGGTGGAGCTCTCCGATGAGATCTTCGGCATTGAGCCCAATCAGTTTGCCGTTCACGCGGTGGTAAAGAATCATCTGGCCAATCGCCGCCAAGGCACCCAGAGTGCCCTCACCCGTGCCGAAGTGGCCGGCGGCGGCAGGAAGCCCTGGCGTCAGAAGGGCACCGGCCGTGCCCGTCACGGCAGCACCCGCGCGCCTCAGTGGACCCACGGCGGCATCGCGTTTGCCCCCAAGCCCCGGGATTACAGCTACCGCCTCAACAAGAAACTGAAGAGACTTGCGCTCAAGTCCGTCCTCTCCGCCAAAGCCGCCTCCGGCGACATTTTGGTGGTGGAGAATCTGGATATGGACGAGATCAAGACCCGCGCCATGCGCGTGTTCCTGGATAAGCTGGGCGCGGGCAAGGCCATACTGGTCACACCCGAAGCGCGTGAGAACGTGGTGAAGTCCGCCCGGAACATCCCCGGCGTGCTGACCACCTCCGCCACCATCCTGAGCGTCTACGACCTGGTGAATGCCAGGCAGCTGATCATCGACAAGCAGGCGCTGGCTGTCATCGAGGAGGTGTTCGCGTAATGACTACCGCTTATGATATCATCAAGCGCCCCATCATCACCGAGCAGTCCATGAGCGAGACCGGAGACATGAAGTATACCTTCGAGGTCGCCAAGGACGCCAACAAAATCGAGGTTGCCAAGGCGATCGAGGAGATTTTCAAGGTGAAGGTCGCCAAGGTGAATACCATTAATATGAAGGGCAAAAAGAAGCGCACCGGCCGGTTCCCCGCCGGGCACCGCCCCAACTGGAAGAAGGCCATGGTCACCCTCACCGCCGATTCCAAGCCCATCGAGTTCTTTGAGGGAATGGTGTAAGGAGGATATGAAAAATGGCGATTAAAACCTATAAGCCCACGACGCCCTCCCGCCGCCATATGACCGTTTCGGCCTTTGAGGGCATCGACAAAAAGGCCAAGCCGGAGCGCAGTCTGACCGAGGTGCTGGGCAAGAGCGCCGGCCGCAACAGTTACGGCCGGATCACTGTCCGCCACCGGGGCGGCGGCAACAAGCGCAAGTACCGCATCATCGACTTTAAGCGGGACAAGATGGAGATGAACGCCACTGTCCTGCGTCTGGAGTACGACCCCAACCGCTCCGCCAACATCGCCCTCGTCCAGTACGAGGACGGCGAGAAGCGTTATATCCTGGCCCCCGTCGGCCTGAAGGCCGGCGACGTGGTGCTCTCCTCCGCCAACGCCGACATCAAGGTGGGCAACTGCCTGCCCCTCTCGGCCATCCCCACCGGTGAGATGATCCATAATGTGGAGCTGCATCCCGGCAAGGGCGCCCAGCTGGTCCGCTCGGCGGGCGTGTCCGCGCAGCTGATGGCCAAGGAGAACGGCATGGCCCAGGTCCGTCTGCCCTCCGGCGAGGTGCGCTACATCCGCGAGGAGTGCAAGGCCTGCATCGGCCAGGTGGGCAACACCGAGCACGCCAACATCCAGATTGGAAAGGCCGGCCGGAAGCGCCACATGGGCTGGCGGCCCACTGTCCGCGGCTCCGCGATGAACCCCAACGACCACCCCCACGGCGGCGGCGAGGGCAAGAGCCCCGTGGGCCGTCCCAGCCCGGTCACCCCCTGGGGCAAGCCGACCCTTGGCTACAAGACCCGCAAGGCGAAGAACCACACGGATAAGTTCATCGTCAAGCGCCGCAATAAGAAGTAAGGAGGCAGTCAAAATATGAGCAGAAGTGTCAAGAAAGGCCCGTTTTGCGCCCCCGAGCTCTTGAAGCGGGTGGACGCAATGAACAAAGCCGGAGAAAAGAAGGTTCTCAAGACCTGGAGCCGCGCCTCCACCATCTTTCCCTCTTTTGTGGGGCATACCTTCGCCGTCCACGACGGCCGCAAGCATGTCCCGGTCTACATGACGGAGGACATGGTGGGGCACAAGCTGGGTGAGTTCGCGCCCACCCGCACCTACCGCGGTCACGCCGGCAGCCGGACCGGGAAGTAAGGAGGAGAGAGAAAGAATGGAAGCAAAAGCACATCTGAGGTATATCCGCATCTCTCCCCGCAAGGTCGGCATCGTCTGCGATCTGATCCGCGGCAAGAGTGTGCCACAAGCCACCGCCATCCTGATGAGCACCCCCAAGGCCGCCTCGGAGCCCCTGACCAAGCTGCTGAAAAGCGCGGCGGCCAACGCGGAGAACAACCACGGGATGGACCCTGAGAAGCTCTATGTGTCCGAAGTGTTCGCCAACCCCGGCCCTATCATTAAGCGCATTATGCCCCGGGCCCAGGGCCGCGCGTACCGGATCAACAAGAGAACGTCTCACATCACCCTCGCGGTGAAAGAGAAATAAGGGAGGAGGAGTAATATGGGACAGAAAGTAAATCCCCACGGTCTGCGCGTGGGTGTGATTAAAGACTGGGACTCCCGCTGGTATGCCCGCAACGAAAAGGTGGGCGATCTGCTGGTGGAAGACTACAATTTGCGTGCGTATCTGAAGAAGACCCTTTACTCCGCCGGGATCCCCAAGATTGAGATCGAGCGGGACAACACCAAGGTGCGCATTTATCTGCACAGCGCCCGCCCCGGTGTGGTCATCGGCAAGGGCGGCAGCGACATCGAGCGTCTGCGCCTCCAGCTGGAGAAAATGCTGGGCAAGCCCGTGGCCCTCAACATTGTAGAGGTCAAGAACCCCGATATGAACGCCCAGCTGGTGGCCGAGAACATCGCCCAGCAGCTGGAGAAGCGCATCGGCTTCCGCCGGGCCATGAAGAACGCCATGGGCCGCGCCATGCGCACCGGTGCCCGCGGTATCAAGACCTGTGTGTCCGGCCGTCTGGGCGGCGCTGAAATTGCCCGCACCGAGCACTATCACGACGGGACCATCCCCCTGCAGACCCTCCGTGCCGACATCGACTACGGCTTTGCCGAGGCTGCCACCACTTATGGCCGCATTGGCGTCAAGGTGTGGATTTACAAGGGCGAGGTGCTCTCCCAGACCCTGCGCACCACCCCCCGCACCATGGATACCACCAAGCCGTTCCGGGACCGCAATGACCGTCCCCGCCGCCGTGACGACCGTCAGGGCGGAGGCCGCGGCGGCTACGGCAGCCGTCCCGGCGGCCGTCCCGCCGGTCAGGGCGGCTACGGCAACCGTCCCGCCGGCCAAGGCGGCTACGGCAATCGTCCCGCTGGCCAAGGCGGCTACGGCAACCGTCCCGCCGGCCAAGGCGGCTACGGCAACCGTCCCGCCGGCCAGGGCGGCTACGGCAATCGCCCCGCCGGCCAAGGCGCTCAGAACAATCGTCCCGCGGGCCAGGGCGGCTACGGCAATCGTCCCGCCGGCCAAGGCGGCTACGGCAATCGTCCCGCCGGCCAGAGCGCTCAGAACAATCGTCCCGCGGGCGCGCCCCGCCCCGCGGCACCCCCCACTCCAAAGGAAGGAGGCCAAGGCTAATGCTGCTGCCTAAGAGAGTCAAATATCGTCGTGTCCACCGGGGCCGTATTAAGGGCAAGGCCATGCGCGGCAACACCGTGACTTACGGTGAGTGGGGCCTGCAGGCCGCCGAGCCCTGCTGGATTACCAGCAACCAGATTGAA
>CAYPZF010000111.1:0-4413 GCA_964415275.1 uncultured Oscillospiraceae bacterium
CGGGCGGGGGCAGCCGCTATACCAGCGAGAACCGGCAGCAGGTGGTCTCCGACATCAGCCGCGCGCTGAAGATTATGGCCAAGGAGTTGCGGGTGCCGGTGCTCTGCCTCTCCCAGCTCTCCCGCGGCCCGGAAAGCCGCACCAACAAGCGGCCCATGCTCTCCGACCTGCGGGAGTCGGGGGCCATCGAGCAGGACGCCGACATCGTCATGTTCCTCTACCGGGAGGACTACTACGAGCGGGAGACGGAAAACCACAACCAGGCGGAGTGCATCATCGCGAAGAACCGCCATGGGGAGACCCGCACGGTGGAGCTCCAGTGGCTGCCTGAATACACCGCGTTCTCCTCCATTGACAGAACCCATGAGGAGTCATGACCCGGTGCTGCGGAAGGTAAGGGCCGCCGCAGCCGAATACAATATGCTGCCGGGGGGCACGCTGGTGCTGTGCGCCGTTTCGGGCGGGGCGGACTCCATGTGCCTGCTCCATGTGCTGCAGACGCTTTCTGTGTCCGATGGGTTCTGCCTGGCGGCGGCCCACTACAACCACGGCCTGCGCGGGGAAGCCGCCGGGGCCGACGCCGCCTTTGTGAGGGCTTGGTGCGAGACCCGCCAGATTCCCTTTGTGCTGGGGGAGGGGGACGTGGCCGGACAGGCGAAGGCGCGGGGAATGGGCATTGAGGAGACCGCCCGCGCCATGCGCTACGCCTTTTTGGAGGGGACCGCCGCCGCGCTGGGCGCCCGGCGGATCGCCACCGCCCACAACGCCGACGACAACGCGGAGACCCTGCTGCTCCACCTGGTGCGGGGCGCGGGGCTGCGGGGGCTGGCGGGGATTCCGCCCCGGCGGCAGTCGGTGGTCAGGCCGTTGCTCACCACGGGCAGGGCGGAGATTGAGGCGTACCTGACACGCCATGGCGTGCCCCACGTGGAGGACGCCAGCAACGCGGACATGGGCTTTCGCCGCAACCGGATACGCCACCAGGTGATGCCCCTTCTGCGGGAGATGAACCCGGACATCACGGCGGGGATGACCCGCACCCTGCGCGCCCTGCGGGCGGACAACGACTATCTCACCGCGGCGGCGTGGCGGGCGGCGTCCTCGGCCCGGTCCGACGGAGATATCCTTGTGATTCCGGCGGCGGACGTGGCCGGGCAGCCCGATCCCGTGGCGGCGCGCGCGGTCCAGCGGCTGCTGGAGCGCGCGGCGGGCGCGCCCGCGGGCACCGCCGCCCAGTTGGAGGCCATTGTGGCCCTGGCCCGGGGCGGGGACCCGTCCGGCACGGTCCATTTGCCGGGCGGCTGCTTGGTCCGGCGGGACTATGAGCGGCTCTTGTTTGAACGTGAGGAAGTACCCGCCCAGCCCTTTTTGCCTGTCCCCCTGGCCTGCGGGGAAAACCAGCCTATTCCGGGGACCGACTGGCAGGTCACCTGTCTTCCTGCCGTCGCGCCTGAGACACCGCACGGGGAGAGGGATGTGTACTACCTGCGTCTGGGGGCCGACTGGCCGGTGCTGCGCCCCCGGGCGGCGGGGGATCGGATTACACTGCCCCACCGGCCCGGGAAGCGGCTGAAGGAGCTGTTTATCGACGCCAAGCTGCCCCGGCGCCTCCGGGAGCGAACGCCGGTGCTGGCCGATGAGCACGGGGTTTTGGCGGTGGCCGGCTTTGGCCCGGAGGTGTGCCGCCTGGCGGCGCCGGGTACGTCCGCGTATCAAATTCGATTTCAAAAAACGTAGACGCGCCGCGGGCGCGCCATGTAAGGAGAGGGCTGCCCTATGCTTGACAAGGACATTGACCGTATTCTCTTTTCCCAGAGCGACATTGAAAACCGGGTGGCGGACATCGCCGCGGAAATCAACCGTGACTACGCCGGAAAGAGCCCCCTGCTCATCAGTGTGCTGCGCGGGTCGTTCATCTTTATGGCCGACCTGATGCGCAAGCTCACCATGCCCTGCACGGTGGACTTTCTGGCGGTCTCCTCCTATGGAAAGGGGACCATATCGTCCGGGCAGGTGCAGATCACCAAGGACCTCTCCGAGGACAGCACCGGCCGGGATATCATTGTGGTGGAGGACATTCTGGACAGCGGCAACACCCTGAGCTACCTGCTCCACCTCTTCCAGGCCCGGAACCCGGCGTCTATCCGGCTGTGCACCCTGCTGGATAAGCCGTCCCGCCGGGTGAAAAAGGTAGAGGTGGATTATGTGGGGTTTACCATCCCGGACCACTTTGTGGTGGGATATGGACTCGACTTTGATGAAAGATACAGGAATCTCCCTTACATTGGTATACTGAAACCGGAAATCTATCAATCCTGACGGGAAGGACGTGTCCGCTCTTTGAAACGAATCAATACCCGCGATGTCAGCTTTTATGCCCTCATCCTGCTCGTTTTGGTGTTTTCCTTCGCCATCCTTCAAAACATGAACCGGCAGGACACCATGAGCTATGCCCAACTGCGCAGCCTGCTGCAAAAGGAGCAGGTGGAGACGGTGGTGGTGGACGGCCATTCGGTCACCCTCACCCTGAAGGAGCCGCTGCACGGGAAATATTCCGCCTCCTACGAACTGTACAGCTTTGAGCTCTTCTACGCGGATTTTAACGATATGATCGTGCGGCAGTGGGAGCAGGGAATCATCCTGGACTACGATTATCCCGATGACCCGACGCCCGCCTGGTGGGCCTCCACCCTGCCCTATTTGGCGGTGTTGGGCCTGATGGCCCTGCTGTGGTACTTCATATTTGTCCGGCAGACCGGTGCCGGCGGCGGTGTGGACCGCACGGCCCGGTTCGGCAGGGCGCGCACCCGCACGCTGTCCGAGGCGGAGAAGACGGTCACCTTCAACGAGGTAGCCGGCGCGGACGAGGAGAAGGCAGAGCTCCAGGAGATTGTGGAGTTTCTCCGGGACCCGCAGCGGTTCACCGTCCTGGGCGCCCGGATTCCCAAGGGAGTGCTTCTGGTGGGGCCGCCGGGCACCGGAAAAACCCTGCTTGCCAGGGCGGTGGCCGGGGAGGCCGGCGTCCAGTTCCTGTCCATCTCCGGATCCGACTTTGTGGAGCTCTATGTGGGCGTGGGCGCCAGCCGGGTCCGCGACCTCTTCGACCAGGCGAAAAAAGACGCGCCGGCCATCGTCTTTATCGACGAGATCGACGCGGTGGGCCGCCAGCGCGGCGCGGGCCTGGGCGGCGGGCATGACGAGCGGGAGCAGACACTCAATCAGCTGCTGGTAGAGATGGACGGCTTTGCCGCCAACGAGGGGGTCATTGTCATGGCGGCCACCAACCGGCAGGACATTCTGGACCCCGCGCTCCTGCGGCCCGGGCGCTTTGACCGCCGGATTTATGTGGGTTACCCGGACATGAAGGGGCGGCAGGCCATTTTGAAGGTCCACGCCAGGAATAAGCCGTTGGGAGAGGACGTGGACCTGCGGGAGACCGCCAAGGCCACGGCGGGGTTCACCGGCGCCGACCTGGAGAACCTGCTCAACGAGGCGGCCCTTCTGGCCGCCCGGCGCAAGGAGCGCTTTATCCATATGGCGGACATCCACGAGGCGGTAATCAAAGTGATCGCGGGGCCGGAAAAGCGCAGCAAAGAGGTGATTCGCCGGGAACGGGAGCTCACCGCCTACCACGAGGCGGGCCACGCCCTGGTCATCCGCGCCCTGGAGACCCAGGACCCGGTCCATCAGATTAGCATTGTGCCCCGGGGCGCGGCGGGCGGCATGACCATCCACCTGCCCCAGGAGGACCGGACGTTCCACTCCAAACGGGAGCTCACCGAGCGCATCGCCGTCTGTCTGGGCGGCCGGGTGGCCGAGCAGCTGGTGCTGGGGGACATCTCCACCGGGGCCTCCAACGACCTCCAAAGGGCCACCGCCATCGCCCGCGCCATGGTGACCAAGTACGGCATGAGCCGACGGTTGGGCACCGTGGTCTTTGAGTCGGGCCACGACGAGGTGTTCATCGGCCGGTCCATGGCCCAGGCCAAAACCTATTCCGAAGAAGTGGCCGCCCTCATCGACGAGGAGGTAAAGGCCATCATCGACGGAGCCTACGCCCAGTGCCAGGAGATCCTGAGCGCCCAGAGAGACCAGCTGGAGACGGTGGCCCAATACCTGCTGGAGCACGAGACCATGGATGCCGCCGCCTTTGAGCGGGTCTTTACCGACTCCGCCGGGGCGTTGCCGCCGGCGGAGCCGGAGCCGGAGCCGGAGCCGGAGCCGTAACGGAGGTTACTCCACGACGGCCACGCACTCGATTTCCACCAGCGCGTCCTTGGGCAGCGCGGCCACCTGGACGCAGCTCCGGGCGGGAAAGCTGCCGGGAAAGTACTGGGCGTAAATTTCATTGACGGCCTGGAAGTCCCCCATGTCCTTGAGAAAGACCAGGGTCTTGACCACGTCGCCATAGCC
>CAYPZF010000112.1:0-4404 GCA_964415275.1 uncultured Oscillospiraceae bacterium
CCTGCTCATAGATGGGTCTGGAATCCCGGTAATTTAAGCTGATCATGGGCCGCCTCCTTTCTGACATACTTGCGTGTCTGGTGTATTATGAATGTTAGTACACCAAGTATATATGGAGGGCCTTGGAATGTCAAGTGTTTTTCAGGAAAAAACTTTTACGCTTGTTCACAGATTAGACATGACAAACGCCCCGGGGTGCGCTATACTAACGAATAGTATGTCTGTGCCGCTGAGATCGGACCGCATCATAATTGTAGGAAGAGAGTCACTGCATATGGGATTGAAGACGAATATCTCCAGCTACTACGCGTGCATCGGAGATTTAATTGCAGACGAGCAGGTGCAATCTATGAAGGCCATCCGCCATCATTTCTGGAGTACCTGCTACGACCACTCGGTGTTTGTGTCCTACGTGGCCTTCCGTCTGGCGCGGCGCCTGGGGGCCGATTATGTGGCGGCGGCCCGGGCGGGCCTGCTCCACGACCTATTTCTGTACGACCCACGGGACAAATCCACCTATGAGGGCACCCAGTGCTTTGCCCACCCCAAGGCGGCATTGAAAAACGCCGCCGCCCTGTGCGGCGACCTCTCCCACCGGGAGGAGAACAGCATCCTCACCCACATGTGGCCCCTGGCCCCCAAGATGCCCCGGTATAAGGAGGCGTTTATCGTCAACCTGGCCGACAAGGCGTGTGCCATTGTAGAGGTCTGCAACCTCTACGGGATCATTCGCCGGAAAAACAGGGTGCCCGTGCCCGCCTGACCGGCCCGCCGCGGGCAGGCGCGGACGCCGTCCTAAAGAACAAAAAAGCGGACCGTGGAGGCAGCTCCATGGTCCGCTTTTTATCTTCAATGTGAGGGATATAGAAACAGAACTATTTATTTCGCGACAGCGTCCTTGAGGGCCTTGCCGGGCTTGAACACCGGGACCCTGGAGGCGGGAATCTTAATGCTCTCCTTGGTCTTAGGGTTGCGGCCGATGCGCTCGGCCCGGGTCTTCGCTTCAAAAGCGCCAAAGCCGACCAGCTGGACCTTATCCCCCTGGACAAGGCAATCGGTAATGGCTTCAATCGCGGCGTTCAGGACGGCCTCGGTATCCTTTTTGGAGAGCCCGGCCTTTTCGGCGGCGGCATTAATCAGTTCAGCTTTATTCATTGTAAATTCTCCTTCATACGTTATTGGGGCGGCGGCAGGCCGTCGTCCATGATTATACTTAAAGCGTTGCCGCTTTTAAGTCCGGTTATGCTTTGCGTCGTCCCAAAGAGCGTCCAGCTCAGCCAGAGACAGCTCCTCCAACCGTCTGCCCTGCCGGGCAGCGCCCAGCTCCACCGCCGAGAACCGGGAGATGAACTTGTCACAGGCCTTTCCCAAAGCGGCCTCGGGGTCCGTCTGGATAAAGCGGGAGACATTGACGGCGGCGAAGAGCAGGTCGCCCAGCTCCTCCTCCACATTGCTCCCCGCGGCGATGGCCGCCTTCAGCTCGTCCAGTTCCTCAGAGAGCTTGTCCAGCGCGCCGGAGACCTCCGGCCAGTCGAACCCGGCCTTTTTGGCCTTGCCCTGCACCTTTTCCGCCCGCCAGAGGGCGGGCAGGCTTCTGGCAACCGCGTTGAGGGAGTCGGTGTGGGTGGCTTGTCCCTTTTCCTGGCGTTTCAAGGTCTCCCAATTGGTCAGAACCTGACTGGCGTCGTCCGCCCGGGCGTGCCCAAACACGTGGGGATGGCGGAAGATGAGCTTCTTGCACACGCCGTCCGCTACGTCGTTCAAATCAAAGCGCTGGGCCTCTTCCTCCATGCGGGCGTGGAACATCACCTGGAGCAGCACGTCGCCCAGTTCCTCCTTCAGGTGGACGGAGTTTTCCTCGTCGATGGCCTCGGCCACCTCATAGGCCTCCTCCAGAAAATTTCGGCGGATGCTCTGATGGGTCTGCTCCGCGTCCCAGGGGCAGCCGCCGGGCGCGCGCAGGAGCCGGACAATTTCCCGCAAGTCGTTGACGCCGTAGGCGTCTTTACATTGAAAATTTACCATATAATCTACCCTTCTGCAAGCTCTTTTTTCAATCTTGCAAACAAATATCCCTACAGCCGCAAAATCCTCGCAATTTTATCCCCTTTCGGCATCAGCATCAGGTCGTGCTTGGAGACGGCCCGCAGTAATATGATCAAAATACCATAGACGACCACCGCCAGACCGATGGCGCCCAGGGTGGACAGCGCCACCCCCGCGCGGGAGAGGACAGCCTCGCCCAACGCGTCGTCTATGTAGGTAAGGGCGTTGATGCCGGACAAGACACGCACCAGCAGGCTGTAGGACAGCCGCGCGGCCCCGCCCATGAGGAGCGACGCCACCATAGGCTTGATAAAGATCCTGCGGTACCTGGGCGGCGCGGGGAGCACCCGCTTAATCACGGCCAGCTCCAGAATGGAGACAATGACATAGCACACCAGGGTGCCCACCGGCGCGCCGATGATTCCAATCTCACGCACCAAGAAGTAGTTCACGAGGAGCTTGGCCCCGCAGCCGATGGACATCACCAGGATGGGCAGGTTGACAAAGCCGTTGGCCTGGAGGATGGAGTTGCACAGCAGCATCACGCACACGAAGATAGAGGCAATGCCCAGCACGGCCATGGCGGGCACCGCCACCGACCTGTCGGTGGTGGGGTAGAGCAGCTGGATAATGGGCCCCGCCAGAACGGTAAGGCCGACGCCGGCCGGGCAGGCGACGAGGGCGGCCATGCGCAGGGAGGATTCGGCGATGCGCCCGGCGCCGAGCTTATCTCTCCTGGTGCGGGCGGCGGAAATGGCGGGGATGACGCTGGCGGTGAGGGCCACCATGAAGGAGGAGGGGAGGTTATACACCGTAATGGCCTTCTGGTAGGAGCCGTACATGGCGACCACCGGGTCCGTCAGATGGTGTTCCTTGTACCACTGGGCGGGCTGAGCGCTCAGGATGTCCCGGAGGATGTTCTGCACCTGGTAGGTGTCCAGCCAGGTGGTCACGGGCACCACAGAGGCCCCGATGGTGATGGGTACCGCCGTCACCAGCAGCCGCTTGAGGATGACCAGATGGGGGTCGGGCGTATCGGTGAGCCGGTTGGGCTCCGTGCGGCGCCGGCGCAGGTGGTCGAAAATCAGAAAGATCAGGGAGAGGAAGGCGCCCATGGTGACGCCGAAGATGGCCCCGGCGGCGGCGTCCTCGCTCCTGGCCCCCTGGTGGACCAGATAGGCGGCCAGCCCCAGGCCCACCACCAGCTTGCCCAGGGCCTCGATGATCTGGGAGACCGAGGTGGGCACCATGTTGGCGTGCCCCTGGGCATAGCCCCGGAAGGTGGAGAGCACACAGACAAAGAGGCAGGCGGGGGCCAGGGCCCGCACGGCATGAAACGCCAAGCCGTCCCCCTGCCACTCGGCCAGGGGGGCGGCGAATCGGTACATAACGGCAAAGCTGACGGTGCCCAAAAGGATGAATGTGACCAGCGCCACGTTGAAGATGCGGCGGACCTGGTTGCGCCGGCCAAGGGCGTCGGCCTCTGAGATGGATTTGGAGAGCGCCACCGGCAGGCCGGCCGTGGAGACCATCAGCAGCAGGTTATAGATGACGTAGGCGTTGTTGAAGTGGCCGGAGCCCTCGTCCCCGATGATGTTGAACAGGGGGATTTTGTACAGGGCGCCGATGAGTTTGACCACGACAATGCCCGCGGCCAGAATCGCCGCGCCGCCAAAAAAGGTGTTTTTTTGGTTGTTGGAGCTAGACAAAAGCCACAGTCCTTCCGCCAGCTGAGGATCAGCCGAAAATCAGGGGGAGCGCGTAGGCGGCAAATTCTTTCTTTGCCCGTTCCAGGTCGATGGTGAGGAAGTCCCCCTTCTGGTATATGACCCGCCCGCGGGCCATATTCATGGTGACGTCGCTGCTCTGGACCGCATAGACCAGATGCTCTACCACGTCGTGGCAGGGAATCAGGTGAGGTTTGTCGAAGTTCAAAAGGATGAGGTCGGCGTCACAGCCCGGGGCAATGCGCCCGGTGTTGCGGCCCAAGGCCCGCGCGCCGTTCACCGTGGCCATCTTCAGGGCGTCGTAGGGGGGCAGGGCTGTGGGGTCCCGGGTCACGCCGCTCTGGAGGAGGGCGGCCAGCTTGAGATCGGCGAAAAAATTGCAGGCGTTGTTGGAGGAGACTCCGTCGGTCCCCAGCGCCACATTGACGCCCGCCCGGCGCATTTCGGCCACGGGCGCCACGCCGGAGCCCAGCTTCAGGTTGCTCGTGGGATTGTGGACGGCGGTCACGCCCTTCCGGGCCATCAGGGCCCAGTCGTCGGGGGTGGTCCACACACAGTGGGCGGCGGTGGCGCGCACATCCCAGAACCCATAGCGGTCCAGCACCCGGATGGGGGTTTCCCCCCAGCGGGC
>CAYPZF010000113.1:0-4377 GCA_964415275.1 uncultured Oscillospiraceae bacterium
CTCGTTGAAGGCCTGGGCCAGGTCTCCAATCTCATCGTGGCGGAACTCGTATCCGGTCACCCGGGCCTCAAACTCCCCGTGTCCAAATTTATAGGCGGCGTCCGACATCTCCTGCAGGGGGCGGGCCAGGCGCTGGGTGGTTACGGAGCTGATGATAAAGGCCACCAGCATCACCGCCCCCGCGGTGAAGAAAAAGAGGGTGCCGAAGGTGCGCCACAGCTCGGTGAGAGCGGAGGCCTCCGCCGCCACAAAGACAATACCCCGGCTCACGGTCTGGGTGTAGACGTCACGGCCGTTGATGATGTGGATTTGAGAGGCGATGGTGGTGCCCGCCACATAGCGGTTTTCGGCAAAGATGCCGGAGAGCGAGGTCATGCCCTTGTAGGAGCCGGCCTGCTGAATCTGGTCGACCGCCCACCGGGGGATATAGCGCCCGGCGGTGTCCTGCTCCACCCCCACATTGGAGGCGTAAATTACCTCGCCGTCGTTTTCCGCCAGCAGGATGTAGGCGTCGGCAATCAGGGCCACAGAGGAGATATAGGCCCGGAAGGTCTCCGAGTGGATGTCCATCCCCTGGGTCAGGGCGGCGCCGGTGTAGGCGGAGATGTAGTCGGCGTTACGCTTCATGGTGTCCTGGCGCTCGGTCAGAAAGTAGCGGTAGGACAGGGCAAAAAAGGCGGTGCCCAGCAGGCTGAACGAAATCAGCACCATGCCCGCCATGAGGAGGAATTGCCGCTTATAGATGCTTTTCATGGGGCGCGCCTCCTTTCCCGCCGGACTAAGGTGCGACCACCTCAAATTTATAACCGACGCCCCAAACCGTCTTAAGGCTCCACCGGTCGCTGACGCCCTCCAGCTTTTCCCTCAGGCGCTTGACGTGCACGTCTACGGTGCGGGAGTCGCCAAAGTAGTCAAAGCCCCACACCTCGTCCAAAAGCTGGTTGCGGGTAAAGACCCGGTTGGGGGCGGCGGCCAGGTGGAAGAGAAGCTCCAGCTCCTTGGGCGGGGTATCCACCCGCTTGCCGTCCACCAGCAGCTCGTAGGAGTCCAGGTTGATCACCAGCTTGTCGAAGGTGAGCTTTTTCTCTCCGCTCTCCCCGTCTCCCGTGCGGCGCATCACCGCGTGGATGCGGGCCAGGACCTCTTTCATCTCAAAGGGCTTGGAGATATAGTCGTCCGCGCCCAGTTCCAGGCCGGTGACCTTGTCCAGGGTCTCGCCCTTGGCGCTGATCATGATGATGGGCGTCTTGCCGCTCTCGCGGATGCGCTCGCACACGGTCCAGCCGTCCAGCACGGGCAGCATGATGTCCAGCAGCACCAGGTCGGGGCGGTAGGAGCGGTAGAGCTCCAGCCCCTTGCCGCCGTCGGCGGCCACCACCGTGTCAAAGCCCTCCTTGCGCAGGTAGAGGGTGAGCAGCTCCGCGATGTTTCCATCGTCCTCTACAATCAGAACCTTTTTGGCCATGGGGCCACCGCCTTTCTTTTTCCCGCCTGTTGTGTATTAGATGTGGTTTATTTGAACCACCGCGCAGTATATTCCGCCCTCCATGGCGGCCACGCTCTGTTTGACGGCGTCCGCCACCTGCTCGTCGGTGAGGGAGACCGAGGGGGGCACCACCACGTCAAAGACCAGGTTGGCGCCGGGGGTCATGCAAAAGTTGCGGATGTTCAGGGCCGGGTCAATGCCGCGCACCAGGTCCGCCACCCGCCCGCGAATCTGGCTGACCTGCGCGCCGCTGATGACGATGGGGTCCATATGGATGGAGGTCTCGATCTGATAGGTCTCCTGTATCTCCCGCTCTATGGCATCAATGGCGTTGTGGAGATCCATGACGTTGGGGGAGACGGCGTCCACAGCCATCTCGACGTGGAGAGACATGATGGCCCGGCCCGGCCCGTAGTCGTGGAGGATCAGGTCGTGGATGCCCCTGATTTGGGGGTGACACAGGATGTCGGCGCTGATTTGCCGAATCAAATCCGGGTCGGGGGCCTGGCCAACCAGAGGATTGAGGGTATCCTTCGCCACGCCCCACCCTGCCCGCAGAATAAGGACCGCCACCAGCAGGCCGACCGCCCCGTCAACGCGCAGATCAAAGAAGTGCGCCGCCAGCGCGCCAACCAGAACCGCTGTGGTGGCCCCGGCGTCGGAGAGGGAATCCGCCGCGGCCGCGGCCAGGGCGGGGGAGTTGATGCGGCGCCCCAGCGTCCGGTTGAAGGAGGCCATCCACAGCTTGACGCAGATAGAGACCGTCAGGATGATGACGGAGAGGGCGGAAAGGACCACCTCCCCGGGGACGAAGATCTTTTTCAAAGAGGTTTTGCCCAGCTCAAAGCCTACCACCAGAATCAGGAGGGCCATGAGAAAGCCGGCGAGGTATTCGATGCGGCCATGGCCAAAGGGGTGATTCTCGTCGGCGCGATGGCCCGCCAGGCGGAAGCCCACCAGGGAGATCAAGGCCGCGCCCGCGTCGGACAGGTTATTAAAGGCGTCGGCCGTGATGGAGATGGAGGCGGTGAAGGCTCCCGCCATGAGCTTGCCCCCGCACAGGAGGAGGTTCAGCACAATCCCTACCACGCCTGACAGCTGGCCGTATTTCTGCCGCCGCGCGGGTTCGGCCAGGGTCTCGCTCCTCTTCAGAAATTTGGAAACCAGGAAGTTGGTCATAGATGGGAACCCTCCGATAAAACGAGGCGCGGGGGACGGGGCGTCCCGCCCGCCCACGGAAAAACAAGATATAAGTTACAATATTATATTATCCCATGAGGTGTGACATACGTCAAGGAAAAGAGGCGGGCGTCCTTCAGATCAGGACACCCGCCTCGCAGGGGCCGCGGAGATTAACGCCAGCCGAAAAAGCCAAAGGGATCCTCTCCATAATTGTAGAAGGAGTCCTGCTCCTGCTGGGACTGCTGCGCCTCGATGTAGGCGTCCCGATCGGCCGCCCGCTCGGCGGTCTCCTCCTCCAGGGTGACGCGCAGCGTCAGGGTCCGGCCCTCACGGTAGAGGGAGAGCTCCACGGTGTCCCCCGCCCTGTAGCCGCCAAGGACACTGGTGAGAGTGCCGGCAGAGGTGACGGCGGTGCCGTCCACGGCGGTGACGATGTCGCCCACCTGAAGGCCGGCCTGGTCGGCGCAGTGGTCCGGAACCACCACGGTGACCTCCGCCCCGGCGGGCACGCCGTAGCGCTGGACCGAATCGGCCACGTTGGCAATCTGGATGCCCAGGAAGGGCTTTCCGGTGACATAGCCGTGCTCTATGATATCGGTGACCATATCCTTCACGTCGTTGATGGGAATGGCGAACCCCAGCCCCTCGATGGAGGCGGCGGAGGAGGCGCTGTTGGAGAGCTTGGCGGTGGTGATGCCGATGACCTGGCCGTAGAGGTTAAACAGCGGCCCGCCGGAGTTGCCGGCGTTGATGGCGGTGTCGGTCTGCAGCATGTTCATCACCGTGCCGTCGCTCATGGTGATGTTCCGGTCCAGGGCGGAGACGTAGCCGCCGGTCAAGGTGTACGTGAGTTCGCCCAGCGGATTGCCGATGGCCACCACCTGCTCGCCCACCACCAGGGCGTCGGAGTCGCCGGTGACCACGGGGGAGAGTCCGGCGGCGTCGATTTTGAGCACGGCGATGTCATTGCCCTCTTCGCCGCCCACCAGCCTGGCGGAGTAGGAGGCGCCGTCGATAAAATTGACCTCGATGGTGGAGGCGCCCTTGATTACATGGTGGTTGGTGAGAATATAGCCGTCCTCAGAGATCACAAAGCCGGAGCCGGAGGCGGGCGTGGTGGTCTCGCGGCCCCACACGTTGGTGGTGATGCCCACGTTGATGCCCACGACGGACCCCACGTTGGAGGCGTAGACCTGAGGAATGGTAAGGGGCGTGTTGCTCTCCGCGTTGGAGACACTCACTACCGTAGGCGTGTGTGTGCCCTCGTAGAGGGTCGTCCTCCCGCGGGCAAAGCCGCCGTTGGCCGCCATGACGCTTCCGGCACCCACCACGCCGCCCAGCAGGGCGCAGACCAGACAGAGGGCCACCAACCGGATGCCGCGGCGGGATCGCTTTGCCGGCCGGGGAGGCTCACCTCCTATGGTGTAGTGCACGTCAATGGGCTGATCGCCGCTGCCATTATGACGGCTGTCGTTGTTGTAGTCGTTGTAATACATGAGAGGGTCTCCTTTCCTACTGTGTTTCGTGTGCCCATCATACCCAAAAATTATGTCCAAAACGTGAAAAAAGGAAGAAAAAATTAAAAACCTTTCCGGCGGAGGGCCCGCGGCGGTCTGAAACGGAGGAAGGGCCCCCGCCGCGCTCCGCGGCGGGGGCCCTTCAAAAGAGCGGATTATGGGAGGGCGTCGTCCCCATCGCCGCCGAGCGGC
>CAYPZF010000114.1:0-4332 GCA_964415275.1 uncultured Oscillospiraceae bacterium
TGCCCATTACACCTCCGACGCCTATACCGCCGCGCTTTACTATCTGGTGGAGAAGTATGGCCCCACCACCATTCTCATCGGCGCCACCAACACCGGCCGTGATCTGGGCCCCCGCCTGTCCTGCCGTCTGAAGACCGGCCTCACCGCCGACTGTACTGCCCTTGACATTGACGCCGACAGCGGCAACGTGGCTTGGACCCGTCCCGCCTTTGGCGGCAACCTGATGGCCACCATTCTGTGCCCCGACCATCGTCCTCAGATCGGCACCGTGCGTCCCGGCGTGTTCAAAAAGAGCGAGCCCGATGCCGCCCGTACCGCCGAGGTCATCAAGGAAGAGTTCAGTGTGCCCGCCGAGGCAATCCGCACCCAGGTCCTTGAGGTCATCAAGGAAGAGGGCGGCGAGCTGGTGGACCTGGAAGGCGCCGAGATCATCATCTCCGGCGGCCGTGGTGTCGGCAGCGCCGAGGGCTTTACGCCCATCCAAGAGCTGGCTGACGTCCTGGGCGCCACCGTCGGCGCTTCCCGCGCCGCTGTGGATGCCGGCTGGATTTCCCACTCTCACCAGGTCGGTCAGACCGGTAAGACCGTGGGTCCCAAGCTGTATATCGCCTGTGGCATCTCCGGTGCCATCCAGCACGTGGCCGGCATGAACAGCTCCGATGTGATCGTTGCCATCAACAAGGACCCCGAGGCAACCATCTTTGAAATCGCTGACTACGGTGTGGTTGGCAACCTCTTTGAGGTTCTGCCGGTGCTCACGGAAGAGATTAAAAAGCTGAAAGCCTAATCGCAAATTCCTTTCCTTTACCTTTGTGTTCGTTAAAATTAATATACAACGAAAGGAATGGTGTACCAGCATGAATTTCAAGTTCACCGAGGAAGAGCAGAGCATCATTGACATGCTCCACGACTTCTGCCTGAAGGAAGTCAAGCCCATCGCCGCCGAGATCGACGAGCAAGAGCGTTTTCCTGAGGAGACCTGGCACAAGCTGGCTGAAATGGGCATGATGGGGATCGCAATGCCCGAGGAGTACGGCGGAGCCGGCCTGAGCTATGTCACCTACATCGCCGCCTGTGAGGAGTTCGCTCGTCACTGCGCGACCACCAGCGTCATGTTCTCCGCCCACGGCTCCCTGTGCTGCTGGCCCATCAGCGAGTACGGCACCGAAGAGCAGAAGCAGAAGTTCCTCACCCCCCTGTGCACCGGTGAGAAGCTGGGCGCGTTCGGCCTGACCGAGCCCGGCGCCGGCACCGACGCCGCCCTGCAGAAGACCACCGCTGTTGACGCAGGCGACCACTGGGTGCTCAACGGCTCCAAGGTGTTCATCACCAACGGCTCCTACGCGGACATCTATATCATCTTCGCCATGACCGATAAGAGCCAGGGCACCAAGGGCATCTCCGCTTTCATCGTGGAGAAGGGCACCCCCGGTTTCTCCTTCGGCACCAAGGAGAAGAAGATGGGCATCCGCGGCTCCGCTACGTATGAGCTCATCTTTGAAGACTGCAAGATTCCCAAGGAGAACCTGCTGGGCGGGGTTGGCAAGGGCTTTAAGGTAGCCATGACCACTCTGGACGGCGGCCGTGTCGGTATCGCCGCCCAGGCCCTCGGCATTGCCGAGGCCGCTGTGGACGAGGCTGTCGCCTACACCTCTCAGCGCGTCCAGTTCGGCAAGCGCATCAGCCAGTTCCAGTACACTCAGTTTGAGCTGGCCGAGATGAAGACCGACGTGGAAGCTGCCCGTCTGCTCATCTATCGCGCCGCCCAGGCCAAGCAGGACAACGAGCCCTTCGGCCACCTGGCCGCCATGGCCAAGCTGTTTGCCTCTGAGGTGGCCAGCGACGTGTCCCGCCGCGCCCTCCAGATGGCTGGCGGCGGCGGCTACACCCGCGAGTATCCCTTCGAGCGCTACATGCGTGACGCCAAGATCACCGAGATCTACGAAGGCACTTCCGAAGTCCAGCGCATGGTCATTGCCGGCTGGATGGGCGTGAAGTAAGAAATCCTCTCCGCTTTTTCCCTCATTTTATAACGCATTTCAGGCGGCATAGCTCTTTTGCTATGCCGCCTGTCCTATGCAAGGTAAAAAAGTACGCAGGATTGGCTCCTGCGTACTTTTTCGTTATGGATTGGAGGGCTCCATTAGGGGGAGCAGTTTGTCCCGATAGGTTTTTCGGTACAGGAGCAGGGACAGCGTAGCGGCCGAGACGTCCGCGATGGGGAAGGCCCACCAGGCCTGACTGGGATTGAACAGGCAGATCACCCAGGCGACCGGGATGATTACGATCAGCTGCCTGGTGACAGAAACCAAAAGGGACAGCAGGGGGGACCCCAAGGCCTGAAAGGTGCTGGTGAAGACGATGGTGATGGCCGCGATGGGGAAGGAGATGGAGATGATACGCAGCGCGGGGATTCCGGCGGCCAGCGTCTCCGGCGGCGGATTGAACATACTCATGAACTTATCGGGGAACAGCTGAAATGACAGTGTGCCGACCAGCATAATGCAGACCGCGATGGTGAGGGTGAACCGAACGGCCTCGGAAATTCGTTTTTGATTGCGCGCGCCGTAGTTGTACCCCGCCACGGGGACGAGTCCCGTGGTCAGCCCGAAGATGGGCATGTATACAAAGGCCTGCAGCTTAAAATAGTCCCCCAGGATAAAGACCTTTATCTCAGAGTAGGTGCCAAAGATTTTATTCAGGACTGTAATCATAATGGTGACCAGCGTCTGGGTGATGGTGGCGGGCAGCCCAATCCCATAGATATCCAGGATTGTGCGGGCGCAGGGCCGAAACCCGCGCACGTGGAGCCTCAGCTCCTTCACACGCCGCACCAAAAAGAGGCCCACAAGCGCCCCCAGGATTTGCCCCCCTACGGTGGCAATGGCGGCGCCGCGCACCCCCAGCTCGGGGAAGGGGCCCAGACCGAAGATCAGAAGGGGGTCAAAAATCAGGTTAAAAATCACGCCGATCCCCTGAACCATCATATTACCGACCGGGTGCCCGGTGGCCTGCAGCACCCGCTCAGAGGCAAATTGCATGCACATGCCGATGGAGCAGGCGGTGACGATAGAGACGTATTGGGTCCCGTATTGACGCACATGAGGGTCCTCGGTAAAGAAGGAGAAGAAGGGGCGGGACAGCGTAAGGCCGAACAGGAGAAAGAGAAAAGAGAGCAGCAGATAGATGAAGTACCCGTTCAGCGCCACGGCATTGGCGTCCTCGTGGCGCTTTTCCCCCAGCCTGCGGGAGAGAATGGCGTTCACGCCGGCTCCGGTGCCCACACAGATGGCAATCATAAGGGATTGGATGGGAAAGGCATAGGAGAGCGCGAGAAAGGCGGTGTCACTGACATATGAGACAAAGATGGAGTCCACCAGGTTGTAGAGCGCCTGGACCAGCATGGAGAGCATAACCGGCCAGGACATCTGAATCAGCAGCCGCTTGACCGGGGTTGTCCCCATTTTATTTTCGGATTGCGCCAAACATGTTCACCCTTTCGTAAGATGGATTTGCTTCCCGGTGGAAGGAAGGCACCTATACAACGGCGGGCGCCTTGGTCTCCTGCGCGGGGACGGTCTCCCGGTGGTCCCTGGCCAGCCGCTTTGAGTTGGCCAGCATCAGCTTAATGCGGTTTTCCTGGTTGATTTTGGTGGCGCCGGGGTCATAGTCGATGGCCACGATGTTGGAGTAGGGATAGTCATCCTTGAGCCTGCGTATCATCCCCTTGCCCACAATGTGGTTGGGCAGGCAGCCAAAGGGCTGGGTGCACACGATATTGGGTGTACCCGAATGGATGAGCTCCAGCATCTCGGCGGTGAGCAGCCAGCCCTCCCCCATCTTGTTTCCGTCCCCCAGATACCCCTTCACCCGGGAGCGAAGACGGGCAAAGGGTTCCGGCGCGCGGAACCGGCCGTTGTGTCCAATGGCCTCAATCATGGCCTTCTGGCACTTTTCCACATAGCGCATGAATACCCGGGCCAGTTTCTGCTTGATCCACTTTCCGCCGTAAAGATCCACGTCCACATCCCGGTTGTAAATTTTAAAAATAATGAAGTCTGTGAGGCCGGGCACCACCGGCTCCATCCCCTCCGTCAGCAGAAAGTCCTCCAGGTTGTTGTTGCCCAGCGGGGAGTATTTGATGTAGATTTCACCCACCACGCCCACACGCACCTTGGGCGCCCCCGCCACGGGGATTTCAGCGAAGCTGGAGACAATCTGGAAGACGTTTTCCCGCATGCTGCGGTAATTGAGGCCCTTCCCCTGGCTCATGCCGTCGATCAGACGCCGGTCCCACTGGGCAATCATGGCGTCGGTGGCGCCGGGCTCCAC
>CAYPZF010000115.1:0-4309 GCA_964415275.1 uncultured Oscillospiraceae bacterium
GCCCATCTTCCTGCTGGCCATGTTCTGTATGTTTGCCCTCACCTTCGGCCCCCTGGGGACCTTTTTATCCGACGGCGTGGATATGCTGATCAACGGATGGCTCGCCTCGTGGGTGGAGGGGGGCCTGGCGGCCGCCGGGGTGGCGGACTGGGTGGTCAGCCTGGTGGTGGAGGGCATCCTCGGCGGTGTGGGCGGCGTGCTCACCTTCCTGCCCCAAATTGCGCTGCTCTTTCTGTTTCTCTCCCTGCTGGAGGACTCCGGGTATATGGCGCGGGCCGCCTTTATCATGGATCGGCTGCTGCGGAGGTTTGGGCTCTCCGGCAAGGCGTTTATCCCGATGCTGATGGGGTTTGGGTGTACTGTGCCCGCCATCATGGGGGCGCGCACCATGGAAAATGAAAAGGACCGGCGCATGACCATGATGCTGGTGCCCTTTATGTCCTGCTCGGCCCGCCTGCCGGTCTACGGCCTGATCTCCGCCGCCTTTTTCCCCAAGCACGCCGGCCTGGTGGCCTTTTCCCTCTATGTCATCGGCCTGCTGTTTGCCGTTGTCTCCGGCATCCTGCTCCGGGGCACCCTGTTTAAGGGCGAGCCCGCCGCCTTCGTGATGGAGCTGCCGCCCTACCGGCTGCCCACGCTGAACAACTGCGCCCGGCACTTATGGGAGCGGGTGCGGGGCTTTCTGGTCAAGGCGGGCACCCTCATCCTCGCCATGAGTGTGGTGCTGTGGTTTCTTCAGTCCTTCGGCCCGGGGTTTCAAATGGTGGAGGACGCCTCACAATCTGTTCTGGGCGCCATTGGCGGCGCCATCGCGCCGGCGCTGAAGCCGCTGGGCTTCGGCACCTGGCAGGCCGCCGTGGCCCTGCTGACCGGCCTGGTGGCCAAGGAGGCTGTGGTGGCCTCCATGAGCTTGTTTTACGGGTTTTCCACTCTGGACAGCGGCGCCACCATCGCGGCGGTGCTGGCCGGGACCTTCGCCACACCGGCGGCTGCCTACGCCTTCCTGGTGTTCGTGCTGCTCTACGTCCCCTGCCTGGCCGCCGTGGCGACCCTCTACCGGGAGATGAACAGCTTAAAATGGACGCTGCGCTCCGTCCTGTGGCAGATCTGCGCCGCTTACATCGGGGCGTTTCTGGCTTACCGCATCGGCCTGTTGTTTTGTTAGGAGGGGGAGCGCGTGCGCTATGTTATTTACGCCGCCGTCGCGGCCCTTGTCCTGTGGTCGGTCTGGTACCTGATCCGGCACCTGCGCCGGCAGATACGGGGCGGCGGCTGCTGCGGCGATTGTGACCGGTGCGGGACCTCCGGTACATGTACGGAAAAGGATAAAAAAGGCCCCTGACATCCAAAAAAAGAAAGTGCCCGACAGTTTACTTGAACTGTCGGGCGCCTTCGGCTATAATGGGGAAAAAAGGAGGTGCGCCTGCATGGAGGAATCTGTAAAGAAACTACAGCATTGGATTGACGAGAGCGACAACATTGTCTTTTTTGGCGGGGCGGGGGTCTCCACCGAGAGCGGCATCCCGGACTTCCGCAGTGTGGACGGCCTGTACAGCCAAAAGTATCCCTATCCGCCGGAGGTCATGCTCAGTCATAGCTTTTTTGAGCGACAGCCCGCGGAATTTTTCAAATTTCACCGGGAAAAGCTGCTGGCCCCGTGGGCAAAGCCCAATGCCGCCCATCTAAAGCTGGCGGAGCTGGAGCGGGCCGGGAAGCTGCGCGCCGTGGTGACGCAGAACATCGACGGACTGCACCAGATGGCGGGCAGCCGGGAGGTTCTGGAGCTGCACGGCTCTGTCCTGCGCAATTACTGCGTGGACTGCGGCGCGCGCTATCCGATGGAGTTTATCGCGGAGCGTGCGGGGGTGCCCCGCTGTGAGGCCTGCGGCGGCATTGTCCGGCCCGACGTGGTGCTCTACGAGGAGGGGTTGGACAGCTCCATTATGTCCAGGGCTCTGGACTACATCCGAAAGGCGGATGTGCTCCTCATCGGCGGGACCTCTCTGGTGGTCTACCCCGCGGCCGGTCTGGTGGATTATTACCGGGGGAATAAACTTGCGCTGATCAACAAATCGCCCACCTCTATGGACGCCCGGGCGGACCTGGTCCTGAAGGGGCCCATTGGAGAGGTGCTGGGCGCGTTAGACGTCGGCTGAATGGAATGGAGCGGGAGAAGATGGTAACGCTGTCTCTGGCAACGCTTGAAGACCTGGACGCGGTCTGGGCCCTGATGGGTCGGACGGTGGCGCACATGCGCGCCTCCGGCAACCCCCAGTGGGGGGAGGACTACCCCACGCGCCCGCTCTATACCGAGGATGTGGCGCTGGGGGAGCTCTACAAGGCGGAGGAGGACGGGGTGCTCTTGGGGGCGGGAATTATCACCGCGCGTCCCGAGGAGGCTTATGAGCCCGTTTCTTGGATGGTTGGAGAGCCGTCGGTGGCCCTCCACCGGCTTGCGGTAGAGCCCACCGCCCGCCGGCGGGGTGTGGGGGCGGCGTTTTTTGAGCAGGCGCGGCAGACGGCCCTGGCCCTGGGCGCCCGGTCTCTGCGGATCGACACCTACAGTCTGAACCGGCCCATGCAGGCCGTGATTCTCTCCAGGGGGTACGAGAAGAGAGGGGAAATCTACTTTCCATACCGGCCGCTTCCGTTCTACTGCTACGAAAAGGTGCTCGATTAGCTTGTAATCCCGGGGGAAACGGCTTATAATAATGCCAGATGGCGGAGGAGCCGGAACAGGCCCCGGACACGACGGCACTTCGGATTACGGCGATCAACCGCGGAAAGGATGGGTGACTGTGAGCAGCTGCAACAACACTTTGCTGTGTGACTTTTATGAGCTCACCATGGGAAACGGCTATTTTCAGACTGGCTGTAAGGATACCATCTGCTATTTTGACGTCTTTTTTCGTAACGTGCCCGACGGAGGCGGCTTTGCCATTGCCGCCGGTCTGGAGCAGATCATCGACTACATTCAGAACCTCCAATTTACGGAGGAGGACATCGCCTTCCTCCGGACAAAAGGGACCTTCTCTGAGGACTTTTTGGATTACCTCAGGCAATTCCGCTTCAGCGGCGACATGTGGGCGGTGCCGGAGGGGACGCCTATTTTCCCGCGGGAGCCCATTTTAACCGTGCGCGCGCCCGCGATTGAGGCCCAGTTTATTGAGACCTTTGTGCTGCTCACCATCAACCACCAGTCTCTGATTGCCACCAAGTCCAACCGCATTGTGCGGGCGGCCCAGGGGCGGCCCGTCTCTGAGTTCGGCTCCCGCCGGGCCCAGGGGCCGGACGGCGCCGTGCTGGGGGCACGGGCCTCCTATATCGCAGGCTGTGCCGGCACGGCATGCACGCTGGCCGACCGCCGCTTCGGCGCGCCCGCGGGTGGGACAATGGCCCACTCATGGGTGCAGATGTTCCCCGACGAATACACCGCGTTTAAGACCTATTGTGAGCTGTATCCCCACGCGGCGACGCTGTTGGTGGATACTTATAATGTGCTCCGCTCCGGCGTGCCCAACGCCATCCGCGTGTTTCAGGAGGTGCTGCTCCCCCAGGGGATTACCAACTGCGCCATCCGGCTGGACTCGGGAGACCTCACCTATCTCTCCCGCCGGGCCAGAGAGATGCTCGACGAGGCCGGACTGACGGAGTGCAAGATTGTCGCCTCCAACTCGCTGGACGAGTATATCATCCGGGATTTGCTGCTCCAGGGCGCCAAGATCGACGCCTTCGGCGTGGGAGAGCGGCTGATCACGTCCAAAAGTGAGCCGGTGTTTGGCGGCGTGTACAAGCTGGCCGCCGTGGAGGACGCGCAGGGCAACATCATTCCCAAAATCAAAATCAGCGAGAACGCCCTGAAGATTACCACCCCGCACTTTAAGAAGGTCTACCGCATCTTTGAAAACCACAGCAAGAAGGCCATCGCCGATCTCATCTGTGTTCACGACGAGGTGATAGACGAGCGGGAGCCGCTGGAGCTGTTCGATCCGGACGTCACCTGGAAGCGGAAAACCATCACCAATTACACGGCCAAGGAGCTACTGGTGCCCATTTTCCAAAACGGGGCGCTGGTCTACCAGAAGCCCACCATCGAGGAGATGCGGCAGTGGTGTGCCGAGCAAATCAATCTGCAGTGGGATGAGGTCAAAGGGTTTGAAAACCCGCACAACTATTATGTGGACCTGTCCCAGAAGCTCTGGGACATCAAACAAGCCCTTTTTACCCAGAGCAGGTGACAAGGGCAATAAAAAGGCGCCCCATGGCAAGCCCCCTGAGGGCTTAACGTGGGACGCTTCTTTTATGACTG
>CAYPZF010000116.1:0-4283 GCA_964415275.1 uncultured Oscillospiraceae bacterium
GGAATGGGCAGGTGGACGCGGCCAATGACGCCCAGAGAGACGGCTTCAAATTCCACATGGCTGGGGAAAAGCCGGATGTTCTTCGCCACCAGATCGGCATGGTCCTTGTTCTCGGAATAGGTGTACTTGGCGCAGGAGACGCGGTCGGCATAATAGCGGCCCGCCTCATCGTCCAGGTTCAGGATGGCCAGCTCGCTCTGGTCAAAGAGCAGGCCCTTTACCCGGCGGTACTCCTCCATGGTGCCGTGATAGTCCAGGTGGTCCTGGGAGAGATTGGTGAAGATGCCCGCGGTGAACCGGATGCCATCCACCCGGCGGAGGCTGAGGGCGTGGGAGGAGACCTCCATCACCAGATGGGTGCAGTCCTCGTCCGCCATGCGGCGGCAGAGCGCCTGTATTTCATAGGACTCCGGCGTGGTCCGCTGGGCGGGCAGCACCGTGTCCCCTACCATGTTCTGGTTGGTGCCAATGAGCCCCACCTTGGCGCCCAAAGCCCCCTCCAGCACCGCCTTTAGAAGGTATGTGGTGGTGGTCTTTCCGTTGGTGCCCGTCACCCCCAGCACCTTGAGGTCCCGGGTGGGGTGCCCAAACCAATTGGCGGAGAGGATGGCCAGAGCACGGCGGGTGTCCTCCGCCACCAGCCAGGGGCCTTCCCGCTCCGGCGCCCGCTGACACAGGACGGCCGCCGCCCCCAGGGAGAGCGCCTGCTCGATAAAGTTGTGCCCGTCTGTCTTATAGCCGGGCAGCGCCACAAACAGGGCGCCGGACTCCAGCGTGCGTGTATCGTAGCTCAGTGAGGTGATTTCAACGTCCTTTGGCGCACCTCGGTACCGCACCTGCGCGCCCTCCAAAAGCCGGGAGAGTTTCATGCCCTCACCTCCAACATGACAGAATTAGTAGTCTTTGATCTGGCTGTCGATAAACCGCACCTCCACAACGGTACCCGGTTCCACCTGTGTGCCGCCGGCCACGGACTGGTCTATGGCCAGGGTTTTAGAGGAGTAGTAATCCACATTTCCGGTGGCCCTCAGATAGAGCCCGGCGGACTGGAGCATGGTCTGAACCGCATCGGGAGGGCGGCCCAGGAGGTCGGGGACCGTGATCAGGTCGCTTGGCCGCTCCTCACCCAGATAGAGCACAACCTGACTGTTCTTCGGAATCGAGGTGCCCTGGGCGGGGATCTGGTCCGTCACCATATCGCCGTCGCCCACGATACGCCAGGCCAGGCCGCTGTTTTTGAGCAGGCGCTGGGCCTCGCCCAGAGAGATCTCGGTGACCTTGGGCACCAGGGTATCCACACTGGAGAGCTCTTCTTTACTGTACTCCTTTTCCACGCCCATATATTCCAAAATATCTGAAATCAATTCTCCCGCCATCACCGCCGCCATGTTGCCGCCGCTGATGTAGGTGCCGCCGGCGGTGTAGTTGCTGCCGGGTGAGCTGGGGGTCGGGCTGTCGTAGCCCAGCAGGACAACCACCTTGGGGTCATTGGCGGGCGCCACACCCAGGAAAGAGACAATCAGGTCGCCTGTGTCCTCGTCCCGCTTCTCCGACGTGCCGGTCTTTCCGCCGATGCGGTACCCCGCCGCGTAGGCGTTTTTGCCCGTCCCGCCGTCGCCCACCACGCTCTCCAGAATGGAGCGGACCAGCGCCGAGGTCTCCTCGGAGATCACCTGGCGCGCCTCAATCACCTCACGGCGCTCCACCAGGTTGCCGTTCTCGTCCTCCACCGACTGGACCACGTAGGGCTGGAGCAGGTGCCCGCCGTTCACGGCGGCCGACGCCGCCGTCGCCAGCTGAATGGGCGTAAGCCGGAAGGTCTGGCCGAAGGAGGCCGCGGCCAGAGAGGCAATGCCCTCTTCGCTGGTGAAATACTCCCTGCTCCAGACCAGATTGCTGTTGTTGGCCTCCGGCAGGTCAATCCCCGTTTTCCCGATGATGCCGAAATCCTCCAGGTACTGATAAAACTTCTCCGCCCCCAGCCTTTGGCCGATGGCCACAAAGGCCGGGTTGCAGGAGTTCATGACGACTTCCCGGAGGGTCTGGCTGCCGTGGCCCCCGTGCTTGTGGCACCGGATGGTCCAGCCGGGCACCTGCACGGAGCCGGAGCAGTAAAAGGTGCTGCTCTCGTTTACGACCCCCTCCTCCAGGGCGGCGGCCAGCACCAGGGTCTTAAAGGTGGAGCCGGGTTCGTAGGTGTCGTTGAGGGCCTTGCTCCACCACTGCTTGAACTGGGCCTGGCCCAGGGCATCCAGGTACTCCTCCTCGGTCACCGCCGGGTTGTTTTTCATCGCCTCCAGCTGCTTGGCGGCGGCCTCGTCGCTGATGGTCCGCGGGTTGTTGAGGTCGTAGTCCGGTGAGCTGGCCAGGGCGTACACCGCGCCGGTGTTGGGGTCCATCACAACGCAGAAGCCGCCGTTTCGCACTTCAAACCGGGCAATGCCGTCCTCCAGGACACGCTCGGCGTAGTACTGGATGGTGGCGTCCAGGGTGAGGTGGAGGTTGTACCCCTCCACCGCGTCCACATAGTTCTCGTAGCTGGAGAGCATCTCGGTGCCCGACCCGGTCCTGGCGGTGATCACCCGCCCGCGCTGGCCGGCCAGCTCACGCTCCCGGGCCGCCTCGATGCCGTAGGCGCCCTGGTTTTCGTTGTTGACAAACCCAATCACCTGCGCCGCCAGAGAGGAATAGGGGTAGTGCCGCTTCGCGTCCGGCAGGACATAGAGCCCGTTGGACAGGTGGTTGTCCAGTACGAACTGGCGCACCTTGGCCGCTATCTCCTCCTCCACCCGGGAGGCCAGCACCTCGTAGGCGGAATAGTCCCTTTCCATCCGTTTAATCAGGGTCTCGCTGTCCGTCCCCAGGAGCTCAGACAGGCCGGCGGCCAGGTATTCGTTGGTGGGCGCGGGGCGGTCTGAGTCCGGGCGCTCCTCGTACTCCGCCTGGACACGGGCCAGGTCCCGGGGGGAGAGGATCACATTGTACGCCGTGGCCGAAATGGCCAGGATCTGGCCTTGGCTGTCGTAAATGGTGCCCCGCTTGGCGGAGACCGCCAGGTCGCTGGTCTGCTGCTCGATGGCCTTGGTCTCATAGAAATCCTGGTTGACAATCTGAATCTGCCAGAGCTTCCAGATCAGCATAGAAAACGTGCCTATGCCGAACAGGGCGGCAAGACAGAGCGTCCGCCGCAATATGACCCGATTGGCACGTCTGTCCGGCACGCCTTTCCTTTTTTCCGCCATGCCCGGCCTCCCCCTTATGGATATGAGGACGCAAGAAAACTCCTTTTCTTACGCCCTCATCGTTCTATCTCTCTCTCGGATCGTTCAAACAATCCTATGTATCAGGCTATTGGAAATATTCCAACATGGCGTCAAAGATTTCCCTGCCCCCGCGGAGCATACCCGCAACGCCCTCCAGCGCGCTCTCCTTTTCATAGTATACTACGCTGTCCGGCTCGGAGAGGTCGAGTACGTAGATCTGCCCTTCCACGGGCTTGACCATCTGGCCGCTGGCGGTCACCGTCTCCCCGATGGTCTTTAAGTCATAGGCCAGCTCATACTTGGCCATGAGAACCGACTCCTCACCTTGCAGGGCGGCCAGCTCGTTGCGCAGCGACACCGTGTCGCTGTGCAGGACGGTGAGGTTTACATAGCTGAGGATCAGCAGCGCGCTGAGCAGCCCCACAGCCAAGAATCCTGCCACGGCAAACAGGGAGACCCTGCCCCGCTCCCTGACCTGAACCTGGGGGCGGGCAATCGCGCGTTCCCGCGGGCGCGGGCGCGCCTTGGGCCGCGGCTGGGGCGGCGCCTCCCGGGGAAGCGGCCGTGCGGCCGTGCCGTCATACCCGGGCGCGTATGCCGCAGTTCCGTAGGTGCCGTATGCTACAGCTCTGGCCCTGCGTTTTTTCTCGCCCGCCATGGGAGTCCCACCTTTCTATTCTATGATAGCTTCTCCGCCACACGCAGCTTGGCGCTGCGGGCGCGGGGGTTTTCTCTCTCTTCCGTCTCATCGGCAGTGATGGGCTTTTTGTTGATCAGCCGGACCTGCGGCTGCTTCCCACAGACACAGACGGGGAAATCAGGGGGGCAGGTACAGCCCCTTGCCCATTCGGCCAGAGCGTTTTTCACAATGCGGTCCTCCAGGGAGTGGAAGGAGATGACCGCCAGCCGGCCGCCGGGGCGGAGTCTGGGCACCGCCGCCTCCAGCATGTCGGACACCGCGGTCAGCTCGTCGTTCACCGCAATCCGGATCGCCTGAAAGCTGCGCTTGGCCGGGTGCTG